>JAGLFI010000015.1 GCA_023144585.1 Desulfobacula sp.
CATATTATAAAAATATTTGCAAAATTTTGGAAATAATTTGTCCATAGTAAAATGTTCAAATGGCAAAGCCTTTGAACTCTGACCTGGCCCACAGGGCCAGGGTTTTTACGTCAAACTAAAGGAGCAAAATGAAAAACAAGACCATTGCCATTCATAAAGGCACATTAAGAGATTCAAGGACAGGCGGGATAAATACACCGATTTATACTTCATCAGCCTATGATTACATCAATAAGGATGAAACCTTTTATCCTCGTTATTTTAATACACCCAATCAGGATGCTGTGGCAAAAAAAATAGCTGCCTTTGAGCATGCCCAGGCAGGCCTGGTTTTCAGTTCAGATATGGGTGCCATATCAACTTCGATTTTGGCCTATGCAGGTGCCGGTGATCATGTCGTCATGCTGGATGCCCTTTACGGTGGAACGCATCATTTTGCCACGGAATGGTTTTCTCATTTTGGCATTGAGTGTACATTTACAAAAACCAGTGCTCGGGATATGATCACAGGGGTGACACCCAAAACAAAGGTGATTGTCATTGAATCTCCCACCAACCCGCTTTTGGCTGTGGTGGATATTGAAAAAATTGCCCACTTTGCAAAAAAAGAGAATATTACCACCATTATTGACAACACTTTTGCAAGTCCTGTGAATCAAACTCCTTTGGATTTTGGGATAGATATTGTTGTTCACAGCGGAACCAAATATCTTGGTGGACACTCTGACTTGTGCTGTGGCATGGTGGCTTGCTCTCATGAAAAAATGGAGAAAATTTTGAGCCTTGCCAGAGTGTTGGGTCCAAGTCTTGATCCCAAGATCTGTTATCTTCTGGAAAGGAGTATGAAAACCCTTGTGCTAAGAGTGAATGAACAGACAAAAAATGCCATGGAAGTGGCACAGCATCTGTCTGATCATCCTGATATCGCCAGGGTGTATTATCCCGGGCTTGAAGATTTTGAAGGACACGAAATCGCAAACCGCCAGATGAAAGGTTTTGGTGCCATGCTCTCCTTTGAAATAAAGGACAAAGACCTGACTCAGTTTATTGAAGGATTGAAGATTATAAGTCCGGCTGTCAGCCTGGGGGGTGTGAAGTCTACCATTACTTCTCCAAGCCTTACCTCCCATGCAAAAATGTCAGCCGGGGAAAGGCTGAGAATCGGGGTGACAGATTCTCTTTTAAGATTATCCATTGGACTTGAGGATGCCGATGATTTAAAACAAGATCTTGACAATGCACTGAAAAAAGTTTCACATTAATCTTGATATTAATATTGAAAAATAAAGAAGAAAGCCCTTATGCTGACAGATTTAGAAAAAATAATCATTACCATGCTGCAAGCTGATACCCCGGTTGTCAAACGACCCTTCCTTGAAATGGCTGAAAAGATTGGCATCACGGAAGAAAAATTTTTAAATATTGTAAAAGACCTGGATGACCGGGGCATGATCAGACGATTTGGGGCCACACTGAAACATCAGAAATCCGGGTTTAAAGCAAACGCCATGGTGGCATGGAAAGTGGATGAAGACAGGGTGGAAAAAACAGGGAACATCATGGCCACCTTTAGGGAGATTACCCATTGCTATAGAAGGAATCCCGCCCCGGGCTGGAAATATAATCTGTATACCATGGTTCATGCGTCCAGTGAAGATGAATGTTATGCCCTTGTAAAGAAGATTTCCAAAGCTGTGGGAGAAGATGAGTATGAGCTTTTGTTCAGCAGGAAAGAGCTTAAAAAAACATCCATGAAGTATTTTGAAGACTGATTCATCCCATATTCTCTGTATCAATCCCTGGATTCATGATTTTGCCGCTTTTGATTTTTGGGCAAAACCATTAGGGCTTTTGTCCATTGCTGCCATCCTTCGTGAAAAAGGACTAAAGGTCAGTTTCATCGATTGCCTTGACAGGTTTCATCCAAAGGAATCTAAAAAAATAAAAGTGCTTTGGGATGGCAGGGGACCGTTTAGAAAGACAGAGATTGATCTGCCCAAAGGGCTTGAGGATATCGATAAAAAATTTTCCCGTTATGGCATAAAACCCCAATGGTTTGCAGCAGATCTGAAAAAAATAAAAAAACCGGACCTTATTTTTGTTACCTCTTTGATGACCTATTGGGCTTCCGGTGTCAAAGAGACCATAGAGATGGTGAAGCAGGTCTATCCGGATATACCTGTTGTGCTGGGGGGGATTTATGCAAGCCTTTGCCAAGAACACGCAAGAAAAGATACTTTGGCAGATCTGGTGATAAAAGGCTCCGGGGAGCATCACTTAAAAAAAATCATCAAAAAGTTCACCGGGTTTGCACTGGATGGAAGCAATTTGTCTGCTTTACCAGATTTATATAGGGATCTGGATGCATTCCCATTTCCTGCTCTTGATCTTCAAACTAAGATTGTTTATGCACCCATTTTAACCTCAAGAGGGTGTCCTTTTTCATGCGAATATTGCGCATCCTCATACCTGGAACCGGCAGTCAGGCGAAGGTCACCTGAAAACGTATTCAGGGAAATTGAGCATTGGCATCAAAATTATGGAGTTAAAAATTTTGCCTTTTATGATGATGCTTTGCTGGTGAATGCCAGGCAATATGCATTCCCGCTTTTTGAAAAGATTATCGCATCAAAAATGGATGTCTGGTTTCATACGCCAAATGCCCTCCATATCAAGGAAATCACAAAACAAACGGCAGATTTAATGTTCAGGGCCGGTTTTAAAACCATCCGGCTGGGTCTTGAAACCACTGATTTTTCCAAAGACCGGAACCATGATGGTAAAGTTGCAGAAAATGAATTTTATATTGCTGTTGAAAATCTTAAAGCCGCCGGATTTGAGAAAAGCCAGCTCGGTGCGTATTTATTATGCGGACTGCCCGGACAAAATATTGATGAAGTGGAAATTTCCATGCATCTTGTAAGAAAGACCGGAATACAACCCGTTCTCGCCTATTATACACCGATTCCGCATACGCCAATGTGGAAGAGTGCGGTGAAACACTCAAAATTTGATCTTTTGGAACATCCTGTTTTTACAAACAATACACTCTTTCCATGTGTAAATTCAGAAGTTGATTTAAAGCATATTTCTCAATTGAAAAATCTATCGATTTAATATATAATCTTTTTGGTTCGTTAGGATGATGTTAGCGTAAGGCTAGCGGCACCCATATAAAGAGGAAAAAAATTGAGCTTAACAGGTATATTAATGCAAACCCTTGGTGGACTTGGGTTATTCATTCTTGGAATGAAAATGATGACCGAGGGTCTTCAAGCAACAGCAGGTCAAACAATCAGGCAGATTCTGGAAGCCATCTCCTCTAACAAATTTATGGGATGTGCAACCGGTGCCGGTGTTACAGCAATTATTCAATCTTCATCCGCAACAACTGTCATGTTGATCGGGTTTGTGAGTGCCAGCATCATGTCTTTTGAGCAGGCAGTCGGTGTGATAATCGGTGCAAATGTTGGCACCACCATTACCGGTCAAATGATCGCATTTAAGTTGACAAAAGCAGCTCTTCCGGCAATTGCTCTTGGTGTTGGCCTGAAATACTTTTCAAAAAAAAGAAGTTACCGGCATATCGGTGATATTATTTTAGGCTTTGGCCTGCTTTTTTATGGGATGACGGTAATGAAACATGGCCTTGCACCTATAAAATCCGATCCTCAGTTTATTGATTTTTTTACAAAATTCAGCACAGAAAATATCGGTGGCATCCTTCTTTGTGTGTCCATGGGAGCCATGTTAACTGTGGCTGTCCAGTCTTCTTCAGCTACAGTTGGCTTGACAATGACTTTAGCAGCATCCGGACTTTTGACTTATCCAACTGCCCTTGCCCTTGTTCTTGGGGAGAATATCGGCACGACAGTGACAGCTCAGTTGTCCACTCTGGGCTCACACAATACAGATGCCCATAGAACCGCAAATGCCCATACTATTTTTAATGTCGTCGGCGTCGGTATTATCTTACTGATTTTTCCATGGTTTGTTGATATCGTCGAGATTCTTACTTTAAAACTGGGTGCCGGAGCTGTGACCCATACAGTGGATGGCGAATATGTCAACGTTGCAAGATATATTGCCAATGGCCATACCCTTTTTAATGTTATCAATGCCATGGTGTTTCTAATTTTTCTTCCCAAACTTGTTCAACTGACAATTTTGATATCCCCCAAGCCTGATAAGAGACAAGAAAGATACAGGCTGCCTGCATTTGATTCAGGGTTTATTGATTCACCCATAGGTGCCCTTGCCAGGGTTAAGGGTGAGATCATAAACAATATAGAATTTCTCCATATGAATTTAAAGAAGATCTCAACATGTCTTATGATAAGGGATGATGACATCCTTGGAGAAAGAGAGGCCGTAGAAGATCATCTGGATAATTATCAAAAAGTCATTATCAAATATTTGACAACTATTTATCAGGGTGAAGTGAACGAACCCGAGGCCAAAGAAATATCAGAAATGATGCGAATTACCAATAATATAGAAAGATTGGGCGATTCCATGGAAAATGTGTCAAAAATACTTGAAAGAATATATGACAATGATTTTGACTTCAGTGAAAAGGCCAAACAAGATCTGATCGCTATATCGAACCAGGTGGATAAATTTTTGGGTTTGGTTGTCAAAGAAATGCACGAAAAAACCCAAGGGTTTTATCAAAAAGCCTTGGCAAATGAAGATTTGATTGATCAGATGCGTGAAGATATGAGATATCAGCATATAGAAAGACTAAGGCAGGGAGAATGTGTGGTGGATACCGGTGTTTTCTTTATTGCCCTTGTCTCAAATTATGAAAAGATGGGAGATTACTGTTTTAACATTGCCACAGGTGTAAACAGAATTATTTAAAATGATAGTATTTAATCTTGAATGTCTAAATGGTCATACCTTCGAAGGCTGGTTTGACGATAAAGAAGATCTGGAAAAACAGCAGAGTCAGGGTATTTTAGCATGCCCTGTATGTGAAACCACATCCGTCGTCCAGAAACTTCATCCCATTGCCATTAAAAAATCTTCCAATAATACGACCCAGAGAGCCTTGCAGGCAAGCCAGGAGGCCATGACTGAATTAACTGAAAAAGTGGCTGAATACGTTGAAAAGAATTTTGAAAATGTCGGGTCTGATTTTACAAAACAAGCCTTGAAAATGCATTATGGTGCCGAAGATTACAGGAATATAAAAGGTACCACAACAAAAGAAGAAGATAAGGTTCTTGCCAAGGAAGGTGTGCCTGTGTTTAAGATTCCAGGCACTAAAAAGTCAAAAGATGATTTGAATTAAGCACAGGTTTTTTCAATGAAATCGATTATAAATGTCATCTGTTTTTGTATAGGCTGCTACACCCTTATTCTGGTGGCACTGTATTTTTTCCAGGAAAAACTTTTGTTTTTCCCCGGCACAACCCCTTTTGGGAACTGTCCTGAAATGGAAAAGCGCAATGCCGGGGCTGAAACATATAAAAATATCCGGTACTATTTCCAGGCTAAATCCAAGCCTGACAGCTGGATTCTTATCTTTCACGGGCATGCGGGCAATGCATGTGACAGAACCGATTTTCTGGATCTTTTAAAAGGCTTTAATTCCAACCTGGTTGTATTTGAGTATCCGGGTTTTGGCAGGGATTCCAATGCACCAAAGGAGTCCTTGATTCTAAAACAGGCCCATGAGCTGGTTCTTCATATAAAGACAAGAAATCATGAGGGGCTTCCCATCTATCTTATGGGGGAATCACTGGGGACCGGTGTGGCAACCTGGGTAGCAAGTCGTACAGATATCAGCGGTTTAATTCGCTTTTCTTCTTATACTTCCTTAGCGCTGGTTGCTCAGCACCATTACCCATGGGCTCCTGTAAAATATTTAATGAAACATAAATTTCAGGCTGAGCTCTGGGCGGCTCAGACCCGGACACCAGCTCTCCTTTTCCACGGTATCCATGATGATATCATTCCTGTCCATTTTGTCCGGCAGCAGATTTTAAATTTTAAAGGCGGAAAAAAACTGGTTGAGATTCCAAACTACGGACACAACGATATTATTGATACGGGTGAAAAACTTATCCAAAAAGAAATTCATGATTTTATAGTAAAGACATCTTCCTGATATGGTATCCATTGCAGAATTATTAAAGGATTGTTTTATAAAGCATAATCAAAAAACAGCCATATCTTTCTTAAGGGGTAATAAATTAGAGACCCGAATATCTTTTCAGGACCTGGATTTAAATTCAAATAAAATGGCTAACCTGTTTTTAAAACAAGGGGTTAAAAAATCAGACAATGTTGTTCTTCTCCTTGACAAATCCCTGGTTTTTATTGTTGCCTACATTGCCCTTCAAAAAATAGGAGCGGTGTGTGTGCCCTTGAATCCGGGATTTAAAAAATTTGAATTAACCTATCTGTTAAATGATGCGGCACCGTTGCTTGTAATCATAAACCCGGATCAGGCCGGGATGATCAAACAGATTGATTCCAATTTAACCTGTATGGAGATTGATACAAAAGTCCCTTTTCAGGAGATGGCCTTTTTCAAGTCCTGTTCCGATGATCTGGAAAAAGTAAGTCTGGCCCCTGACGATCCCGGACTTATCATTTATACATCAGGAACAACCGGTGATCCTAAAGGTGCTGTTCTGACCCAGAAAAATCTGGTAAATGATGCAAAAAATATCATTAAAATATGGGAAATTTCAGATTCTGATGCCTTATGCCATGCTCTGCCCCTTTTTCATGTTCACGGGTTATGTTTCGCCCTTCACACAGCTTTGATTTCAGGGGCACATGTGGTGCTGCTTGATATGTTTGTTCCTGAAATCGTGATTGATATTTTAAAAGAAAATAAGGGAGATCCGGTCTGCTCCATATTCATGGGAGTTCCGGCCATGTATGCAAAGCTCGTTGATACGCTGAAAGATCAGACGCTTTGTTTTGATCACATGAGACTGTGGACATCAGGATCAGCACCCCTTCCGGTTAAGGAGTTTCAAAGGATCAAACAAACATTTGGTAAAGAGCCTGTGGAGCGGGAAGGCATGTCGGAAACCGGCATGAATTTTTCCAATCCCCTGCACAGTGAAAAAAAACCGGGCTCCATTGGAATTACACTTCCAGGCCTTGAGGTAAAAATTGTTGACCCTGATTCATTTTTAGAGGTAGAACCCGGGCAGATTGGTGAGTTCTGGCTCAAATCAGATTCCATCACACCCGGTTACTGGGAAAAACCGGAAGAAACTGCTAAAGCCTTTGAACAGGGCTGGTTTAAAACAGGTGATCTGGGGAAAAAAGACAGGGACGGGTATTATTATCTTACGGATCGATTAAAGAACATCATCATCACAGGAGGAGAAAATGTTTCCTCCAATGAGATTGAGGCCGTAATCAACACTCTTGATGAGGTTATCGAATCATCAGTTGTGGGTATTTTCGATGAAAAATGGGGGGAAAAAATTGTGGCAGCGGTGGTAAAAATTCCTGGGTCAGAAGATATATCCGGTGCAGTAAAGGCCATTTGTAAAGAGCATCTTCATGACTGGAAATGTCCAAAGGAAGTCATCTTCATTGAAAAGCTGCCCAGAAATACCATGGGTAAAATTTTAAAAGAGAATCTTAAAAAGTTATTTTGATCAACACCATAAAAAAACAATGGTTTCTATGTGGACTGGTGCTGATTTTTCTGGCAGTGATTTTTGATAAAACAGGCTGGATTACTCTTTCCGGAATTTATTTAAAGAATCATAGTGGATCAAGCGTCATGATTTTTTTCATATTTATATTATCAGGCATGATCATAGATATTGACCAGATGAAATCAGGCATAAGGGATGTTAAATCAACTCTTGCCGCTTTATTGATGATTATTGTCATTTCCCCTTTTGTTGCAGCGGCCATGAGTTTCTTGTCCCTGGAAATCGGTATCATCCTTGGCCTTTTCCTGGTAGCAGTGATGCCGACAACCATTTCAAGCGGCGTGGTGATGACGGGAAATGCCGGTGGGAATATGGCCCACGCACTTTTTGTAACTATTGTTTCCAATTGTATTGCCATTGTTTCCATTCCATTGGTGCTTTCAATTCTCCTGCTTTTGCAGCAACAGGATAAAGTGCTGTCCATTGATCAAAAAGCAATTATTGTAAAATTGTTGATACTGGTACTTCTGCCCTTGCTCACCGGCATGTTTTTAAAGAAAATGGTTTTTAACATCACGGCAAATCAAAAAAAAATTATGGGAATTATCAACCAATGCTGTGTGATTTGTATCGTTTTTATGTCATTGTCCGGTGTCAAGGAGATTCTCATACCCAAAAGCAGCAGTTTTCTCTTAATAGTTCCCCTGGTTATTATCTTTCATCTGTGTCTTTTGGGATTTTCCTTCCTGGTTTCCCGGCTTCTCAACATCGGCAAAGGCAAACGCGAGAGAGTGATTTTTATGGGATCACAAAAAACCCTGCCCCTTGCTGTCATGCTGCAGATGACATATTTCCCTGAATATGGGACAGCTCTCCTTGTCTGCGTGGTGCATCATATTACTCATCTTATGATCGACGGCTATCTTGCCGTAAAGTTTAAATAGCCTGAATATTATCTGACTCCAACCACTTATATTTTTATTCAATCAGGCTATAGAGGAGTCTGATCTCCTCTTCCCAGATGGATTGATCCGGTGTTTCAAGAACCATGGAAATATGGTCGAAGCGTGGGTCGTTCATGATAAATTTGAATGGCTCAAGCCCCAGGGATCCTTTTCCGATGCTTTCGTGTCTGTCTACCCGGCTTCCAAAGATTTTTTTCGAATCATTCAGGTGCATGGCTTTCAGGTAGCTGATACCAATGAGATTGTCAAACTCCTGAAGGGTGTTTTCAAAAGCCTTCGCTGTCTTGATATCGTACCCGGCAGAATAGATATGACAGGTGTCCAGGCATACCCCTATGCGGCTCTTGTCCTGGACATTCCCAATGATCCGGGCCAGGTGTTCGAATCGATGTCCCATATTGGTTCCCTGTCCGGCGGTATTTTCGATGACCGCCGTGATGCCGGTTGTCTGGTCCAGGGCCAGGTTGATGGATTCGGCGATCCGTTCCAGGCAGTTATCGGGATCCATTTTGTTCAGGTGACTTCCCGGATGAAAGTTCAGGTATCGAAGGCCCAGTTGTTCACAACGCTGCATCTCCTCAAGAAAGGCGCTCCTTGATTTTTCCAGGGCTTCTTCTTCCGGGTGCCCAAGATTGATCAGATAGCTGTCATAGGGGAGGATGTGCCTGGGATTGTAACCGGTGCTCTGGCAGTTCTCTTTGAATTGGGTAATGTTTTTGTCAATCAGAGGTTTTGACATCCACCGTCTCTGGTTCCTGGTGAACATGGCAAAGGCCTTTGCTCCAATATTTTCAGCATTTTCAGGGGCCTTTTCTACGCCTCCGCTGATACTCACATGGGCTCCGATATATTTCATTTTTTGGGAATATACTTCATATTGGGTTGATTTTTCCGATGAGAATAGTCGGTTATAAAGCTGAACCTCTTTCTTGCTAAGCCCAATCATCCCCATCAAAATACTCAACCAAATTTTTCGGTCTGTATTTTTCATCCTGCTCCCATCTCAATTTCACAGACTCATGGATGAGTACAGGTCCTTTGCCATGATCAATGGCTCGAAAGTATTGTTTCTTGACCCTGTAAAAACTTCTCCTGGAATTATGGACTTTTGCCAATGGACTTTGATTAACACTGTCTGTTAAATGTTCTTCAATGCTAAGACCTGAATCCTGAGCCTGGCTTATCATCCAGCCAAGAGCATTGTCCGACAAAACAGAACCATTGCTGTCCGGCTTGTAGCTTCCCCCTATATCTGCATGTGCTCCTGCAAACCAGACCTGTTTTATGTCCATATTCTGCCTTGGCTGCCAAATGGTGGGTTCAAAGTCTTTCCGATGTTCATCTATTGCCATGGCATGCCTTGCAATTCTTATATTCTTTCCAAGTTTTGTATCATAGAATTCATCTTTATCATTAAACAGTCCTAAAAAGGATATAGGGATGCCCATGGCGCCGACCGTATCCCATACACCGACAAATTTGACCTCCCGGGTGCCATGAGAATACAGATTCCTGAATTTTATAGATTCTTTGCCTTCAGGAGCAAAGGCCGCCCCGTTTCTTTTATAATGATTCAATGCTTTTTGAATTAAGGCCGCCTCCGGCCTTTTAATAATACCGCAGTTATTTATCAATCCGCATAAACATCGGATCGTGTATGCACCCCTGCTGAAACCAAATAAATACAATTCATCTCCGGGCGAATAGTTTTGAACAATATACCGGTAATCATCCATAATATTTTTATGAACCCCGATATCGGTCGCACCTCCTATCACAGGGTCGTAATATGATCCCACACCCCAGTCATAAAAAACCTGCTGACCAGTTTGATCTGCACCAAAGGGTTTGATAGCTCTTGCCATTCTAAGAACATTTGTAGGGAAATCTTACTTTAGGTTTTTTTCAGGCCGATTCCAAGTACCATCTGTACACATAACAATCCTTTTATTCATAATATGCCTCTCTTAACACTTAGGTTCACTGGTTGCAGGGGGTTCCACAAATTTTGTTCGTGCAACAAAGATTGTTGAATAAAAACTTTTTAAAGAGGCTGAGCCTCCTGCAATCCAGTACAACCTTCGTTATGTGTTTATTGTTTTTCTTTAGAGCCTCTTGCAGAAATAA
>JAGLFI010000150.1 GCA_023144585.1 Desulfobacula sp.
TAACAAACCGGAATTAAGAGCAAAGGGAGATCTACGTCTTGAAACTATCCCACAGCCTTGTTTTCTGGCATAAAACAAAAAATAAATTTAGAAAATATAGAAACGGGTTTTCTCAAAACTATTTTTGAAAAAAATTCATAGTTTCTGCAAGAGGCTCTATAGATTGAAAAAAAAAGATAAGTTTACATTCAGGTGTCAGTCCTGCGGGGGCCAGACCCCCAAATGGATGGGAAGATGTCCGGAGTGCGGCGCCTGGGATACTTTGGTGGAAGAACGTATCATTTCCGGTGTGTTGAAAAAGAGAAAATCTTCTTTTTTGACTGAACCCGTCCCGATTGATTCTGTGGCAGTGGAAGAATCCGACAGGATTAAAACCGGTATAGCAGAATTTGATCGTGTGCTGGGGGGCGGACTTGTTGATGGCTCACTGATCCTGATCGGTGGTGATCCCGGGATTGGAAAATCCACTTTAATGCTCCAGGTATTGTCAAAATTATCCGATTCCGGTAAAAAATGCCTCTATGTATCCGGTGAAGAATCTGTTCGCCAGCTTTCCATGAGGGGCAACCGCCTGAATTCAAAGGGGGATTCCCTGTTTATCGTCTCTGAAACAGACTTGGATTCCATACTGGCCATGGTGGAAGGTTCGAAATATGATGCTTTGGTCATTGATTCTATCCAGACCGTGTTTCATCCTGATGTTTCTTCAACTCCGGGCAGCGTAACACAGATTAGAGAAGCGTCTATGCAGTTTATGCGGCTTGCAAAGTCTTCGGGTATCCCTATTTTTCTTGTGGGCCATGTCACCAAGGTCGGTGCCATTGCAGGTCCGAGAATTATGGAGCACATGGTGGATACCGTCCTGTATTTTGAAGGGGATAAAAGTCATGTATTCAGAATTTTAAGGGCGGTTAAAAACAGGTTTGGTCCCACAAATGAGATTGGTGTGTTTGAGATGAACGAGAAGGGGTTGACCCAGGTTCCCAATCCCTCTGCAGTTTTTTTATCTGAACGGTCAACCATTGCGCCGGGCTCTGTCGTAACTTCATGTATGGAAGGCACACGACCTATCCTTGTTGAAATCCAGGGCCTTGTATCAAGCTCCAGCCTTGGGACACCAAGGCGTACTGTTTTAGGGCTTGATACTCACAGAGTTGCATTAATTGTTGCTGTGATGGAAAAAAGACTTGGGATGAATCTATCCGGTCTTGATATTTTTATGAATGTCACAGGAGGTGTAAAAATTGTGGAGCCGGCAGTGGATCTTGCCATCGCAGCGGCATTGGCATCCAGTTTTTTAGATAAGCCGGTTGATCAGCATACAACATTGATTGGTGAGATTGGACTGACAGGTGAGATAAGGGCAGTGAGCCATGTTCAGGCAAGAATTAAGGAAGCCGTAAAGATGGGATTTACAAAATGCCTTGTTCCCAGCAGTACAATCAAGCAGCTGTCCAGGATAAAAGGAATGACCATTGCAAGTATCAGCTTTCTAAAAAGTGCCATGGAGGTATTATTTTAATGCCGGCAAAAAAAAAGAAACCCAACAATAAATCAGACAATAAAAAAATAGGCAAAAATCAATGGGCAGATCATTTAACGCAGAGAGCAAAAGCCGAGAATTATCCGGCTCGCTCCATATATAAGCTTGAAGAGATCCAAAATAAATTCAAGGTCATGAAAAAAAATGATCAGGTGCTTGATCTTGGATGTGCACCGGGTTCATGGTTGCTATATGCTGCCAAACAGGTGGGAGGCCGGGGCAGAGTAATTGGTATTGATTTAAAATCCATCGAGATTAAGCTGCCTGATAACGTGATGGCAGTTAAAGATAATATCTTAAATCTGGATAATGATTCTTTTCTAAATAAAAATAGAGGATTTAATGTAATACTCAGTGACATGGCCCCTGCAACAACCGGAAGAAAGAATGTGGATGCATTAAGATCTTTTGAACTTTGCAATATGGCTTTAAAGGTCGCAGATGATTTTTTGGCTCAAAACGGTAACTTTGTCTGTAAAATATTTCAGGGTAATGACTTTAATGTCTTTCAAAAAAATGTTAAATCAAAATTTAAAGAATGCAAAATATTTAAACCGGACAGTTGCAGAAAACAAAGTAAAGAAATATATATTATAGCAAAAGGCAAGAAGTAAGAGGAGGAATTACAAAATGTCAGGACATAGCAAATGGTCAACAATAAAGCATAAAAAAGGGACTACCGATGCTAAAAGGGGTAAGCTTTTCACCCAATTAATAAAAGAAATTACCGTTGCTGCAAGGATGGGCGGGGGTGATCCTGATTCGAATCCAAGATTACGGCATGCCTTGAATTCTGCCAGATCCCAGAATATGCCCAAGGATACGTCTGAAAGAGCGATCAAAAAAGGAACCGGTGAACTTGAGGGGGTCAATTATGAGGAAATTTTATATGAAGGATATGGCCCTGGTGGTGTCGCTGTTCTGGTGGAATGCTTAACTGACAATAGAAATAGAACCATTGCAGAGATTCGTCATGCTTTTGGTAAAGCCGGTGGGAATGTCGGAACAGACGGGTGTGTTGCATGGATGTTTGATAAAAAGGGGCTTATTTCTATAAGTAAAGAAAACTCAGATGAGGATACACTCATGGAATTGGCGCTGGATGCTGGCGCAGAAGATATTATAGAAGAGACGGATTCATTTGATATCATTACAGAACCTTCCGAATTTGATGCAGTAAAAGAAGCCATTGATGAGGCAGGGATCAAGTATGAACTGGCGGAAATAACCATGATTCCACAGAATTTGACAAAAATTGAAGGCAAAGAGGCCGAGCAGATGATCAAGTTCATGGAGGTTTTAGATGACAGCGATGATGTCCAGAAATTTTATTGCAATGCTGATATTCCGGATGAAGTCTTTGATGCAATGTGATTGATGAAAGAATGGATGGCAGTTGATATTTTAACCGCCATTTTTTTATCTTTCACCCACACGTATTCATCCCGGAGAATTATTTTAAAAGTTTAGGGTTTAAATAATGTTTTAAACTTTTCTTGTGAAGGTTCGATTTCGATTTCAATCTCAGCGATACCAATTTCAGAAACTCCCAACAATTTGGCTTCAATAGAACTGATCACAGCAGCCGTATCCGCAGGTTTGTTACCTGTTTCCATTTTAAGGCAAATCTTATCAATTAATCTGACCAGGGTGAGAAGAAGATCAGAGTGATTAAATTCTTCAGCATGGTGGTCTCGAGCCACTGTATAAAATTCTTTAGGCAGGTTCCAGTATTTAAGTAATTTATAGCCCTGGTCTGTATGGAATTTTTCGATAAGCTCCTGTAAAAGAGAATCAGAAGGGTAATCCTCTATTTTATTTTCAGTTTTTACTTTTTCAAGTGCGGTTAGAAGACACAGCGAGCCCATATCATGTAGCAGTCCTGAAATAAACGCTTTTGAAACAACACTCTCCCTGTCAAGATCAAGATATTTTGATGTCCACACGCACCCCACAGCACAGGATAGAGAATGAAACCACAATTTTGTCTTATAGGCTTTTATAAATGGGTCCTTTGTCTGAAAATTAGACTGATGAATTGTCCATGTGGCAATGTTATTTATTTCGTTAGTTCCAAGTCTGAGAATGGCTTCCTTGACAGAATCAACTTCTTCAAGTCCTTTGTAGACAACAGAATTTGCAATTTTTAAAATATGGCTGGTTAATGCAGGATCAGCCTTTATCATATTTTCAATTTTTTTGAAATCAGGTGAGTTTTTTGTTATTTCCCTTTGGAGCATTAAAGAATTTTGGCTTAAAGGTAGAAGCGAATCTTCTTTTTTAACCTGAGATAAAAGAATATCAATGATGGCTTCATTTTTTTTCATGAATTAATTCCTCTGTAATCTTTTTATTTCCTGAATAGAGCGCGGCTTAATCAGTTTTGGAACGCATCTGAAAATTTCTTCTATCGTTGTTACTCCTGATGAAGCTTTATGAATGGCATCCCTTACAAATTCATTCAGGATAAGCATTTCAAATACGGCGATCCTTCCTTTATATCCAGTGTATCTGATGTGGTAGAGAAAAAGTGG
>JAGLFI010000151.1 GCA_023144585.1 Desulfobacula sp.
GAATTTGATGATGAGCTTGAAGTTTTCATGACCCTTGATCGCCTTTCCTTTAGAAATTTAAAAGATGATGCCGGAGAACCCATTGATGAGGATGATCTGGACCAGATTGCCGATGACAAGGATGTGATCGTGATCAATAATGAAAAATTCTGGTATGAAGATGACTGGGCATCGGTTTATTACAAAGAAGACAAGGAAGAAAAGGTCTATATGTATGAATTTGAGAATGAAAATCACACCAGATTTTTAACCATTGAGGAATGGTCGGGATCAGGCAGGGATGAATACCAGATTTATACCTCAAGCACGGTTGATCCGAACAGCATCAATATTATCAGCAAAGGAGACCTGTAAGGATGATTCATAAAAGAAAACATCTTCTTATGGGCTTTATTATCACCTTGACCATTGCAGGCCTGATGGTAGTACTTGTCGGTTGCGGTGGTGGTCTTCCCAAAGCACTGAAAAATGAAGCCAAAGCCATACCCGGTGCCATTAAAACCGGTGAATCCCAGGTGGATAAACATAAGGACAAATATAAGAGTCTAAAAAAATCATCGGAATTTAAAGATGTTGAAAGGTTTGCCAAAAAGGAAAATTGGGACCAAAAATTTCAACTTGCTCATGATGAACTTAAAAGAGCAAAAAAATTGTATGACAAAGACTTGAAACCCCTGATCAGTAAAAACAAACCCGAACTTGCTCCACTGGTCAAACAGCAGATTACAAGGATAAAAAAGATCATTCAGGATGCCGAAGGATTGGCCCGGTATCCGGTTTTACGGTTTTCCAGGATCAAGAAAACCATTTACAATGTCCGCAGTCTGCAATTGCGTGCAAAAAACGATGCAGACAATATCAGCCGGATTGCAAAACAAATAAAAACCGGTCCTGTGGCAAAAGCAAATACTGACTTTCCTGATTTAAGTGAAAAAATAAACGCCCGGTTTGCACCGCTGTCAAAGCTTGAAACCCAGTCCAGGGAGCATTTAAGTGTTGTGACGGCTGTTTATAACAACCACACAGCAGGATCAACTGCTGACTATGCGGCCTTTACAGACAGTATCGAAGCACTTGTTTCAGGTCTTGAACAGGCCAAAATTCTTGAAATAAAATTGACCGAAGAAATGGCCCAGCTCTATTCCAGTTACACAAAAATCCTTAAGGATATGAAAGAAGAGTATTTTGTCACCATAAAAAGGGAATCCTGGAATGAAAACTCTGATTATTACGACCCAAGGTTTGCCACCTTTCACCGCCAGGTCAGCCCTGAAGCCTATGAGGCCTTAACCGAAGACAACCTGGATACCATTGCTGCGATTACCGCCGGGTTTACAGGATCAAAACTTTCAAACAAGATCGACGGTGTGTGGAAAGAATTGTCCATCAATCCCACAGAGCAGTGGCCGGGAAGAGGACACAATGCTGCATCTTTCTGGGTGGAAGATGCAAAGGAAGCTTATTCCCACAAATACATACTGGAAGAAAACAGTGAGACCAAAGAAACAGGTTGGGAAAAGGTTGATGCAAGTTTTTATGATGCCAATTTTGAATTTCTTGGGATGGCAATACTTGCCAAACCCTATGGTGTGTTTGAAAAAGATCAGCTGACCCAGGCAGCACCTCCGGGAATGGCCTATGTGGGTAATTCGCAATATGGGGAATGGAAACAAGATAATACGGGTAACCGGTTCTGGTCCTGGTATGGGAAATATGCTCTTTTTTCCACACTATTTGGTTTACGGCCTTCCTATTATTCTTATAATTCCTGGAATGGCTGGAATAATAATTATCGGCATCAAAAACCTTATTTTGGCAAAACCCAGAAAGGATTCCAGAAATATGGTACTTCCGGTACCGTATTAAAAAAATCACCTGGTTTTCAAAGCACAACATTTGCAAAAAGCGGCGGCTTTAAATCCCAGACCGCTTCTGTCAGGGGCGCCGGTGTCAATCTTCGCGGCGGCGGTCCGAAAAGCAAAGGTAAATAGAACAATTCTAAGGAGGAAAGAATGGATATAGCTGTAATTATAGCAGGACTTGGTCAGGCATTGACATATGTCATCGTGGGGATCTTTTTTATCTGGCTGGCTAAAAGAGTGGATGACTGGCGCACAAAAGAGTTTGATGATGATGTGCATATTGATGATGGTAATGTTGCTGTGGGCTTGAGAAGAGCAGGGCTTTATCTCGGGATTGCCATTGCATTATCCGGTGCCATGGGTGGATCTTCAAACGGTTTTTTTCTTGATGTAATCCAGTTGTTGATTGACGGGTTAATTATCACTGGATTTATGTTCTCATCCCGGTTTATCAATGATCTTTTCATGCTGGGCCATATCAATAATGATGAAGAATGCGTTAAGGTATTCCAACAGCCTGACGGGAGTGAAGTCGTTGGCAATACGGCCGTGGGCATGGTTGAAGCAGGGATGTATATTGCCACGGGTTTTATTCTTAACGGATCTCTTTCAGGCAGTGGAGGAACCTTTTTCCAGGGGATTGTCAGTGCGGTTCTCTTTTTTGTCGTGGGTCAAATCACCCTCTTGCTTTTCGGGCTATTTTATGAGCTGATCACACCCTTTAATGTAAGAAATGAGATTAAAAATAATAATCTTGCAGCCGGTATCGGGCTTGGTGGCATCCTCATCGCTTTGGGTATTATTCTCATGTCAAGTATTTCAGGCCCGTTCACAGGATGGGCCAATGATCTTGCAGGTTTCGGTATCTATGCATTTTTCGGAATTGTTATGCTGCTGATTTTCAGAATCGTAATTGACAGACTTTTACTGCCCACAACCGATATTGCTACCGAAGTCAAAGAAGACCGGAATGTTGCGGCATTGATTGTTGTGGTAAGCGCCATTAATGCCGTTGCGATTATCATAGCCTTCTCCATGTAAGAGATGACGAAAAAAAAGGCCCAGTTCAATTTTGCATCCGTGCTGCTGTGCGCCTGCATGTTTGCAAGCGGTGCCTGCGGCATTATCCTTGAGTATATCCAGGCAAGCCTTGCCTCCATGATACTTGGCAATTCCTTTGAACAATGGGCCATGGTCATTGGGCTCATGCTGTTCTGGATGGGATTTGGCAGCCTTATCCAGGGCCAGATTTCAAAAAAATATCTCATTTACACCTTTATCGCTGTTGAAACAGGGTTGGCGCTTGTGGGAGGATTTTCCCCCACCTTAACGTATATATCTTACGGATATACGGCCCATTACAGCCTGGTACTCTATTTTTTCGTCAGTTTCATCGGGATCATGATCGGGCTTGAAATTCCAGTGATTATCAGGATCAACAATGATTTCAGTAAAGAATTGTCCACCAACCTTGGAAACATCCTGAGTGCTGATTACCTTGGCAGCCTGATCGGATCATTCATCTTTGTCTTTATTTTTTTAAGATTCACACCCATCACTGAAGCCGCCTTTCTGACCGCCGGGGCCAATTTTTTTCTGGCTTTTATCACCTTTATCTATTTTTTAAAAAAAGGCCTGTTAAAAAAAGGCTTTTTAATACCCGTCATCATGGTGATGACGTTTAGTGCCGTATGTTATGGATATCTCAATAATCGGGAGTGGAATATAAAGATTGAACAACCCTTATACGATGACCCCATTATTTTAAGTAAAACTACCCAATACCAGCATATCGCCATTACCCATTACAAACCCTTTGATGAAGTCAGGTTTTTTTTAAACGGAAATCTGCAATTTTGCAGCACGGATGAACAGCGATATCATGAGCCTATGGTGCATCCTGTCATGAATCTTGTCCCGATCAAAACAAGGGTTCTGATTCTTGGTGGTGGAGATGGGTGTGTCTTAAGAGAGGTTCTGAAATATAAAGAGGTAAAAGAAGTGCTTCTTGTGGATCTCGACCCTGAAATCACCCGTCTTGCCAAAACGTATCCCGTTTTAAAAAAGATTAACCAGGATGCCTTCAAAGATGCGCGTGTTGTCACCATGGCAGGTAAAGGCGTTAGCCCGGGAATTAATAAAAGACTCTATCTTGAAACGAATAAAAAGAATTATCACACTGAAAGATCTGAAACCCAAAAACTTGCCGATGTA
>JAGLFI010000152.1 GCA_023144585.1 Desulfobacula sp.
ATATATCATTTAGATATATAAATGTCAAATCAATTTAATTTTATTTGACGTTTTTGGCCAGGAAGGCGAGAGGACCGATGGCAGGAGTAACTTTTTTTAATTTATATTTATTTGCTTTGAATAAGCAAACCGGTAAGATAGGTACAGGTGATGGTCAAACACTCCAGATCAAGATAAATTTCTGCATTCTCATGGTAAAGGAATCCTGCTTTTGCAGGCAGAAGCTCATCCTTGTCATTAAAATTTAGAATAATCGGAATCATTGGAAGCGCCCGGAACCTGACACTTAGATCATAGAATTTTGTTTCTACCAAAGTCCCGCCTAATTTCCGGCATCGCTATTGATGATTCCGGTGAGAACAAAATATTTTAGACTGACCAGGGCACCAATGGGTAAAAACACCTCAACTCCGGGCGGACGATCAACCAGGGGAAGCATCCCTTTCTCAAGTGCACCTGCAAACTGACTGAACCTGAATCCGATAAAGCAGACAATGATCAGAAATAGGAGCTGCACACTTCTTCTGACTGCCTGTGATACCTTTTTCGCTTTGAGCATTTTTACAAATTTCAACCCAGATCCTCCTTAGATGAGACGCAACTATAGGATATGCGTTTGAACAATTCCTTGATTTAGATCAAGGTTAGGAATGATTTGATTATTGGGAGGCCTTGTCAATATCGACTATTTTTTTACCCTTGCTATATTCCAGTGTTTCATATTTTGTAATATTCATGAGTTTTTTTGTTAAAACCCCTATCCTGTCAACCTGTTCCCTGATCCTATCTATTTTCTCATACAAAAAATCATCTTTGGTAATATTTAATAATAAAATCTCGGCGTATCCTGCAATGATCATTGCAGGCTGACTCAGTTCATGGCACACGGCACCGGCCATCTCAAGAACACCCTTTAATTTCTCTCTCTGCTTCAATGTCTCTTCAGCCTGTTTGCGCTCACTGATATCCTGGAGATTTACGACACTGCCTATAACTCTGTTCTCTTTATCTTTATATGTAGAAGCGCTGATACTGACAGGAATGATGTTTCCATCTCTGTCATATCTGGCAGTCTCAATTCCAGAAAAAAATTCCCCAGCCAATACCATATCAATCATATTTTTGGTTTCCGGCCAATTCTCCTCAGGTACAAACTTATCCATTTTCTTATTTATACATTCCTTCAACGACCATTTGAAAACACGTGAAAAAGCGGGATTAAAATAGATCACTCTGCCTTTCACATCATAAAGTATAATAGGATCAGGCACTGCCTCCATGGCAGAAAGGTATCTATTCTCTTGTTCGCGCATTTCCTCCTAAGCTTTCAAACACCTGGCTTTCCATTCCTCCAACTCATCGTGCAATTGCCTTAACGATTTATTTTCATTTTCCACATCATCCCCCCAAAAAAAAATATAAATCTATCTTATCTAAGGTTCCGCAGTATTTCCTGATAATGGGGTCTTTGCCTGTCCTGGAAAAAAATCCCGACACCATAGGGCTCATTTTCAGCCATCCGCATGGCTGTCTCCATATTTTTTTCTCCTTTTCGCAGATTCAAATCATATACATTCTCTTTAAGATTCTTCCAGGTTCTGTTTTCCTTATCAAATGTCACGCAGGGAGTTAAAATCTGAATAAAGCTGAAGCCCTGATGCAGTATTCCATCTTTGATAATTTGTTTTAACCCCTGGGGATCGCCTGCATATCCTCTTGCCACAAATGATGCACCATAGGAAAGCGCGAGCTTAATTGGATTCAAGGGGGTATCCGGATTTCCCGCCGGGTGGGAATTGGTCTTCATTTCATAGGGTGTTGTTGAAGAAGACTGGCCTTTGGTCAACCCGTAAATGGAATTATCGAACAAAAGAAAAGTAATATTGATATTTTTTCTTGCCACATGGGGCAGATGTCCGCCGCCAATACCCAAGGCATCCCCATCCCCTGCAACGGCAAACACAGCCAGGTCTTCTCTGGCAAGTTTTAATCCCGATGCCACAGGGATGGACCGGCCATGAAGGGTATGAAATCCATAGGAATTAACAAAAATCGGAGTCCGACCGGAGCAGCCGATACCGCTGACGGTTACAATATCTTCATGTTTCAGCTCCAGTTCCCGACAGGCCTTGTAAAAGGCATCCATGATTCCAAAATAGCCACAGCCCGGACACCAGGTAGGCAGATCTGCTGACCTGTATTGTAAAAAATCAATGTCCCTGACTATCTTTAATTTTTCATCCAGATATGCTGATTCGATTATTTCCATTACATTTCCCTCATCTCTTCAAGAATGTCCTCGGAGGCCATGGGACGGCCGGTAATAAAATTGAGTCTTTCAACAGGTCTTTTTAAAATTCGGGTTACAAAACTGGCAAACTGTCCTGAAAAATTCAATTCAGGAATAAGAATTTTTTTACATTTATCTGAAAACCCAATCAACTCTTTTTCAGGAAAAGGCGATAACATCATGGAGCTGAAAAAGGATGCATTAATCCCTTCCTTTTGAGCAGACATGACTGCCTCATGGGCAGCCCCTGCTGATGATCCCCAGGAGATGACTCCTATGTCAAATTCATCCTTGTCCGTTGCCGATATTTCAGGTACAGGGGCCTCAGAAAGAACCGTGTTAAATTTTTTATACCGTTTTTGAGTCATTTTCAGGTGGTTTGCATCGCTGTAGTTCGGTCTGCCAACCTCATCATGTTCCAGCCCGGTTGAAAAAAACATGCCGCCCTTAGTTCCAGGGATGGTCCGGGGTGAAATACCGCTTTTCGTAATCTTATATCTCTGATAATTTTTAAGATCCTCTTTATCCGGCGCAATATTGGCATCAAGATATTTCGGCAAAGGCTTTTGCAGGATATCAATATTCCGGATACTGTTGGACAGGAAAAAATCCAGCAGAAGCACCACAAGGGTCTGATATTTTTCAGCAAAATAAAGGGCCAAAACCATTGCCTCATAGCAGGATTTTGTATCAGTGGGTGCAAGGATAATTCTCGGGCAGTCACCCGTCCCTCCCAATACTGCACTATTAAAATCGCTCTGCTCTGTCTTGGTAGGAATTCCCGTTGAAGGCCCTCCTCTTTGTGAACAAATAATTACCGCCGGCACTTCTGCCATGACAGACAGCCCTGTGAACTCTGTCATTAAGGCAAACCCGGGGCCCGATGTTGCCGTCATGGCGCGCTTTCCACCAAACCCGGCACCGATAACAGCACCAATGGCTGCTATTTCATCTTCTGTCTGCAGCAAGATTCCCCCATGCTTTGGCAATTCCTTACTCAATATTTCCATAATTTTTGTCGCCGGGGTGATGGGGTATCCTGCATAGAATGAGAGATTGGCATCCAAAGCCGCCTGTGCCACCAGTTGATTTCCATTTACAATAAGCTTTTCTTTTAGTTTTGGCGGGGTTATGCCTTTAAACGAGTGGGTATCAATCTTTTTAATATTTTCTTTTGTCCAGTCAAATCCTTCCAAAAAAGAATTTACATTGGAATCAATCACGATCTGTTTCTTTTTTCCATAACGATTTTTTATGGAATCGGTAAATCCTTGTTTGTCTACATGAAAAAGAGCGGCCAAAGCCCCTAGGGCGACCATATTCATACCCCGTGCATTACCTGTCGCTTTATGGGCCAGCATATTTAAGGGTATCCCATAAGAAATCATACCGGGTTTTGCCCAGCCCACCACACTTTCATCTTCTTTATGGGGCCTTGCCGGTTGACTGTCATAGATCAGTATACCGCTTTCCTTTAAAGCGGACAGCTGGGATATAGAATGTTTGTCGTTTAAGGCGATTAAAACATCGGCAAATTTTCCTGGAGAGTAAATCCGGCCCGAACTGATCCTTGTGTGGGCCACACATTTTCCAAACCCCCTGATTTCTGCCGGATACGAATCAAAAGACATAATCTCAAATCCCTGACCACTCATGAACCGGCTTAATATTTCTCCGGCAGAGATAGTTCCCTCTCCAGCGCTGCCACAAATCTCAATGACTAAATTAATATCTTTCATACATTAT
>JAGLFI010000153.1 GCA_023144585.1 Desulfobacula sp.
ATTTTTTATTTCTGCAAGAGGCTCCTTATGCATTGTTTTTAAAAATTATAAGTTTATTAACCAAAAATTCGGCAGCGCTTAAAGGATTCATTACACCCGATTGAATTTTTTTTTCTACTTTTTTGCAATCTTCTGAGCCTTTCATAAACAAAAGCAATTTTTCAAGGGTCAGATCTTTTAGCAGTGAATGGAAATAAGATGTTTCCATTGCATTTCTTTTTTGATCGATAAGATTGTTTTCTTTCATGAAATCAAAGTGGGATAAAAATGCCCCGGCAAGCTCTTTTACCCCGGTTCCGTTTTGTGCAATGGTTTTGAGCACTCTGGGTGTCCAGTTAGTTTCACGTGTGACCTTCAGGTTAGATGATTTGCGCATGTCGATCATCATGTCTAACTGAAATACAGACGCATCCGCATCCGGCTTGTCACTTTTGTTGACAATAAAGATATCCCCGGTTTCAAGGATACCGGCCTTGACCGTCTGGATACCATCCGCTGCTCCCGGGACAGTGACAATCCCGGTTGAATGGGCAAGACTTGCAATGTCAAATTCTGCTTGTCCTGCCCCGACAGTTTCAATGATGATGATTTCATATCCCATGGCATCCAGAACAATTACAGCATCTTTTGTTGCCCGTGAAAGGCCGCCCCTCTGCCCCCTTGATGCCATGGACCGGATAAATACTTTTTCATCTGTTGCATGGCGCTGCATGCGGAGCCTGTCCCCTAAAATAGCACCGCCGGAAAAAGGGCTTGTGGGGTCAACGGCTATGACGGCAACTTTAAAGTCAAGTTTGCGAAACTGGGTAATCAACGCATCAATCAGGGTGGATTTGCCCACACCGGGTGATCCGGTGATGCCGATAATGAAGGCATGGCCTGCATGGGGATACAAAAGCTTGAGCATTTCAAAAGCGATGGGATCATTGTCTTCAATAAGACGGATCATCCTTGCTCCCGCTATCTGGCTCCCTTTCAGTATGTCTTTGATTTCAGGCACTGATTTTTTCTTCTTCCTCTTGTTTCAGTTGACTTAAAACGGCATTTTTTCCTTTGATGATGTGCTGCCGAACCAGTTGTTCAACTGCTTCACCATCACGGTTTTTAATGGCATCAAGCATTTTGACGTGATCGTCATTGCTCTCATGGGCAAATTCTTCCTGTTTTAAGATAATCTGCCGGAATATTGAGATCTGAGCCCGAAGCTGGTTGATCATTTTGATCAGTTTCGGGCTTTTGCTCAACGCATAGAGAAGATCGTGAAACTGGGTATTAATTTTTTGAAGTTTGTCACTGTCTTTTGTCCCAAGACAAATCTTAAATTCCTTCATCTTTTTTTCCAGGGGAACAAGATCCCTGCTTGTATGATTTTCAGCAGCCAGACGTGCTGCATAGGCCTCAAGAACACTCCGGATGCCAAAGGTCTGTTCTATATCATCCTTTGTCAGGGTGACCACCCTGAAGCCGCCTGAGGAGACTTTTTCAATCCAGTCTTCTCTTTCAAGCTTGTGCAGGGCTTCTCGCAACGGCGTCCTGCTGATGCCCAGCATGTCGGCAATCTTGCTTTCCACAAGCCGTGAACCAGGCTCAATGGTCTGGTCAATGATGGCCTTTTTTAAATACTCAAAGACGTCCTGGCCTAAAGATCTTCTTTCCTTGAAATTGTTGGAAAGCTTCATTAAATAATACCTTTTTCCTTAAATTCTGCAAGCGTGGCCTCATCATATCCCAGCAGATTGCCGTATATTGCCTGATTTTGTTCACCAAACCTGGGTGGAAAGGAAAGTTTCAGATCATTTTCTTCCAGAAAGGGTGTCATATTCGGCGGCGGTGCAAGGGTTACTTTTGTGCCGGTTTTCGGATCTGTTGAAGTGAGGATGCGTCTGGCAACCAATGGATCTTCCACAACTTCATTAACGTTTTTAATCTTTGAAATAGGAACGGTAATGGAATTGAACAATTCAATGAGTTCTTCAGAAGTGTATTGTTCTGTAATGGCATTAATGGATTTATTCAGGTTTGTTACATCGGAAATTCGTCCTTTGTTATTTTTATATTCGTCCTTTGCAAGAGATTTGAATATATCCTGGGAGACCATTGAGTTCCACTGTTTGTCATTGCCCACAGCAAGATAAACAAAACCGTTACTGGTTTTAAAAACCGATACCGGGCTGAAAAACTCATGGGTGTTGCCGCGCCGGGAAATATTTGCTCCAAAGCTCGTTGAAAGGGTAATGGGAACCGTCATCCAGGATACACTTGATTCAAACATAGAAAGATCAATCCGTGTGCCTTCTCCCGTTGCTGCCCGTTTAAAAAGAGCTTTCATTAAAAGTCCGTATCCGTGTTCACTAGTTCCCATGTCAGGCAGGGGGATACCAAGAACCTGGGGATCGCCGTCAGCTTCTCCTGTGAGTTCCATCAACCCTGATCTTGCCTGCAGGATAGGATCATAGGCACCTTCATTGGAATCAGGGCCAAACCCGGTAAGACCCAGCCAGATAATATCCGGTTTGACCTCTTTTATGATTTCATATGCCATGCCAAGTTTTTCATAATTTTTTGGTAACTGATTTGTGATAAAAATATCAACATCAAGCTCTTTAATCAGTCTTTTAAATATCTTCTGACCTTCAGGATCAGCCATGTTCAAAGAAAGAGCTTTCTTCCCGGCATTGATGCACAGAAAATAAGCATTCATTCTTTTTTCATCAAGAACATTTTCTCCGATAAACCGGTTGGGGTCTCCATACACCGGATGTTCAAGCCGTATGACATTCATGCCGTCCTGGGCCAGTCTGTATGTGAGATAGGGGGCAACTGTTGCCTGTTCAAGGGATAATACCGTCAGATTCTTAAAAAGGTACATAAAGGTCTCCATATATTTTTTAAATCATGCTTTTGCCGGTTTCGTAGCAAACGTCAAAAATATTCAAATTTGTTTTATTAAAAGGCCCGGGACTCATGCTGTCCACCGTGGCCCTCAGATCATCTGCACTCAAAGGCCCGCAGTCAAAAGCTGCGTAAAAGGCTATCAACGCAAGATTCGTTGACCTGGGAGCTCCGAGTTCCATTGCTTTTTTCCCAACTTCCATGGCTCGGGGCTCAATGTCATTTTTTTCAAGCCAGGCTGCCACCTTTGCATTGGGGAATGCATCAGACGGAGCGTTGGCAAATAATTTCCCTCCTTTTTTCAGGTATGGCAGATAACGATATGCTTCAGACTCGTCCATGGATAGAAGAAAGTCGGCAGCACCTGCCCGGATCAGGCTGGACCGGGCATCCCCGATCCTTAAGTGAGATACGACAGATCCGCCCCGCTGTGCCATGCCATGAGTTTCAGCGCCCAGAATATTATATCTTTTATTTAAAGCAGTGGTGGCCAGTACCTTTGTCATGAAAAGGATTCCCTGTCCGCCCAGACCGGTTAATACATAATTGATCGTCTTCATAAGTATTTTTCTCCGTAAAGGTTCTATGCTTTTACAATGGCATTCTGCGGGCATATCTGTATACAGACACCACACTCGGCACAAAGCACTTTGTTGATTTTTGTCTTTTCATTTTCTTCATCATGAATCAGGGCAGGGCACTCAAATCGTGTACGACAGAATCCGCAGTCATTGCAGTCATCTGTAATCGTTATCTCGATTTTTTCAGGAATGGTCTCCTTGAACCCGATCACACAGGGATGGCGAGAGATGATCACGGCAATGCCGCCGTCAGGATCATTCACATATTCTGCCGCATCCTTTACCGTCTGGATCATATTTTTCGTATCAAAGGGATCAAGAACCTTGAGATAATCAATACCGCATCCCTTGACAATGGTCTCCAGGGCAATGGCATTGCCTTTGCTGCCGTCCACCCGGTCGCCCTGGGTAATGGCCGGCTGCATTCCGGTCATGGCCGTAATATGGTTGTCCAGGATCACAAGTATAAATCTCGAATTATTGTAAACCGCATTGATCAGCCCTGTGATGCCGGAATGGAAAAAAGTGGAATCCCCCATGGTGGCCACAATGGGTTTTTT
>JAGLFI010000154.1 GCA_023144585.1 Desulfobacula sp.
GTGGAGGCTATTTCAATGATCCCCATGGGGGTTAATAAAGAAATAATCGCATCGTGTTTTTCATTGTCCCCGGACACTTCTATGGTGTAGTGGGAAAGTCCCACATCAACAATTTTGCATCTGAAAATATCGACAATCCTTAATATATCCGCTTTTTTTTCAGGCTGCGCGTTTATTTTGATTAATGCCAGTTCCCGCTGAACATATTTTTTATCAGTTAGATCATTTACTGTAATAACATTGATCAATTTATGAAGCTGCTTTTTTATCTGTTCAATGATATGGGGTTCGCACTTTGTCACCATGGTAATTCTTGATACATCAGGTTCTGTCGTGCTTGCCACACTCAAGCTGTCAATATTAAAGCCGCGTCCTGAAAAAAGGCCTGCAATCCTTGAAAGCACTCCGGGTTCATCATCTACGAGGATAGAAAGTAAGTATTTGTTTGTTTCCATTATAAATATCCTTTTTCAGATTTACATTAAACCAGAAGCATTTCTGTAAGTGCACCGCCGGCCGGAACCATGGGGTAAACAGACTCTTCCCTGTCCACGGCAAAGTCCATGATCACTGTCCCCTCACTATTGAGGCCTTCTGACAGAATGGATTCCACTGCATCAGGCCGGGTGCATCTTAGCCCTTTTGCACCATAAGCCTCGGCCAGTTTCACAAAATCAGGGGCGTTTCCCATATTAGTAGAAGAGTAAACTTTTTCATAAAAGAGTTCCTGCCATTGTCTTACCATGCCTAGAAATTGATTGTTCAGGATAACGATTTTAACATCTATCTTTGATTCAATGGCGGTCATTAATTCCTGGATATTCATCTGAATAGATCCGTCACCGGCAATGTCAACCACAAGCTTGTCAGGGCGGGCAGCCTTGGCTCCAATGGCTGCGGGCAATCCAAACCCCATGACATCCAGGCCCCCGGAGGTTATAAAATGATTGGGTTTATCAAAGTGATAATATTGGGCTGCCCACATCTGGTTCTGACCCACCTCAGTCGTGATAATGGCTTCTCCCTTTGTCAGTTAATAGAGCTTTTCAATGACAAATTGAGGTTTAATCACAACGCTGTCCTGCTCATATTTTAGCGGGGTTGTACTTTTCCATTCCTGGATCTGATCAAGCCATTCCTGATGGTCCTTTTTAAAATTCTCCGGTTTAAAATTATCAGGGTTATTGCCTTCCATCAATTGAATAATCCCTTTAAGCGCAGCCTTGCAATCGCCAACGATGGGACACTGAACCTCAATATTTTTATGGATGGAGGTGGGATCAATATCAATCTGAACAATTTTTGCCTTGGGTGCAAATTTTTCAATGTTTCCTGTCACCCTGTCATCAAATCGGACACCCACAGCAATCATTAGATCACAATGGCCGATGCTCATATTGGCCTGATAGGTGCCGTGCATGCCCAGCCATAAGGGATGAGATCCGGGGAATGCTCCCAGGCCCATCAAAGATCCAGTGACCGGGATGTCTGCCATTTTAGCAAGGCGGGTGATCTCGTCGAATGCCTGGGAGAGAATAACACCACCCCCGGCAAAAATAACCGGTCTTTTCGCCTGGCGGATCAGATCGACCACCTTGTTGAGCTGTTTTTTGTTGGGTTTATAATTGGGTTTGTATGATTTCAAAGAGATCGTTTTGGGTTCCTTAAAATCAATTTGAATCCCTACAATATCCTTTGGAAGATCAATGAAAACAGGACCTGGCCTGCCTGATCTTGCAAGGTGAAACGCTTCTTTAATAATGGATGTCAGTTTGTTGACATCTTTCACAAGATAATTGTGTTTGGTGCACGGCCTTGTGATACCCACAATATCAACTTCCTGGAATGCATCATTCCCGATAAGCCCTGTGGGGACCTGGCCTGTAAATATAACAATGGGGATGGAGTCTGAGTGTGCTGATGCAATTCCTGTTACCGTATTGGTGGCTCCCGGGCCTGAAGTTACCAGGGCAACACCAACGGATTTGTTAGCCCTTGCATAGGCATCTGCTGCATGGACAGCCCCCTGTTCATGCCTGACCAGGATATGTTTAAGGTCATTTTGCTTTGCCAGCGCATCATAAATATCAATGACTGCACCGCCCGGATATCCGAAAATTGTGTCTATCCCTTCTGCCTTAATCATTTTGATAAGAATCTGGGCACCTGTAAGTTCCATTTTTTTCTCCTATATTGTATCTTTAAATATGGCACCGTTGCCGGCGGAACTCACCATTTTGGCATACCGGGCCATATATCCTGTTTTAATTTTGGGTTCGGGTTTTTTCCATTTGGAAAACCGGGTCTTAATTTCATCTTTGGAAACTAGAAGTTCAATGGTTTTATCCGGAATATCTATTTTGATCTGATCATTTTCTTGAACAAGTGCTATCAGTCCGCCTTCAGTCGCTTCAGGGGAGATATGACCTATAGAAGCACCTTTGGTACCGCCTGAAAATCTGCCGTCGGTTATGAGAGCTACACTTCCATCCAGCCCCATACCTGCTATGGCAGATGTAGGGGTCAGCATCTCACGCATACCGGGGCCGCCTGCAGGTACTTCATACCGTATGACAATGACATCCCCTTTATTGATTTGATTATTAAGAATTGCCTTTGTTGCGTCTTCTTCACAATTATATACTCGGGCCGGGCCCTGATGCTGCAGCATCTGATCAAGAACAGCAGACTGTTTGACCACACAACCTTCAACGGCCAGGTTGCCAAAGAGTATGGCTATCCCTCCCTGCCTGTGATAGGGATTTTCAACAGGTCTTATTACCTGCTGATCTTTTTTGATTATAGCTTTAAGATTTTGGGCCACTGTTTTCCCTGTAGTGGTTAAACAATCGGTAATGAGCATGTCATGGTCAAAAAGTTCTTTCATGACAGCCGGGATACCACCGGCAAAATTTAAGTCTTCAATGCGGTCTTCACCCCCAGGGCTTAAAGCACATAAATGCGGGGTTTTTGGCTGACGTCGTTAATTAAATTCAGATCAATAGCCACATGGGCTTCATTGGCAACAGCCTTTAGGTGAAGCACTGTATTGGTTGAACATCCCAGGGCCATATCAACTACCAAAGCATTCATGAAAGCATCTTTGGTCAGAATTTTATCAGGAGTGATGTCATTCTCCAGCAATTCCATGATCTGTATTCCGGTCTGCTTGGCCAGCCGGATTCTCTCCGACATAGGTTCGGGAATGGTTCCATTTCCAGGAAGGGCCATTCCAATGGCTTCTGTCAGGCAATTCATTGAATTTGCCGTAAACATCCCGGCACATGATCCACATGTGGGGCAGGCGGCATTTTCAATATCGGCAAGCTGCTGCTCTGTCATCCTGCCGGACTGAACTGCACCCACAGCCTCAAATACTGTAACAAGGTCTATTTTTTTATCTTTATTTTCAGGATGTTTGCCTGCAAGCATGGGGCCGCCGCTGATAAATATGGCGGGTATATTCAACCTTGCTGCCGCCATGAGCATGCCCGGGATAATTTTGTCACAATTGGGAACCATGACAATGGCATCAAAGAGGTGAGCCATGGCTGTGATTTCTATGGAGTCTGCAATGAGTTCCCGGGAGGCCAGCGAGTAATGCATGTCTTTATGGTTCATGGCAATGCCGTCACATATGCCAATGGTTGAAAATTCCATGGAGGTTCCGCCTGCCATGCTGATACCGGATTTAACCGCTTTAACAATATTATCCAGATGCATGTGGCCCGGAATTAATTCATTGGCAGAGTTGGCAATACCGATAAAGGGCTGACCAATCTCCCTGTCTGTATAGCCCATGGCCTTCATCAGGCTTCTATGGGGTGCTCTTGCAATACCCTTTGTTGCAATATGGCTTCTCATGTGTTGTCTCCAAAATAAAAAAAGCCGTTATCTGCCCTTTGGGGGCTGATAACGGCTTTTAAAGTTTATTTAAGGTTTATGCCACTACGAGCCCCTTCGCCTGGAGGTGTTAATAATCACCTCCACGATAATAAGGACTAGTAGTATGTTAATAATATTTAATTTC
>JAGLFI010000155.1 GCA_023144585.1 Desulfobacula sp.
ATAGTCACCGAGAATTGCTGTTTTCTTGGGCAGTTAATTTCGTTTCATAATTTTTTCTTTTCATATAATTATTGGGCGGCCACCCACAATTTGGGAGCCGCCCTGTAAAATATTTATCTTGGATGAATTTCAACCCTTCTGTTTAAAGACTGGCCTGTTTCTGAATCATTCATGGCAACCGGGTTTTTAGATCCAAACCCTTCGGTTACCATTCTATTTTCTGCAATTCCTTTTTCAATGAAATAAGCTTTAATGGCATTTGCCCTTCTTAGGGAAAGACTCATGTTATAATCCTCATTACCAACATTATCGATATAACCCTGGAACGTCACACCCATGGAAAGGTTCTTCTTAAGGATTTTGACAGCTTCACCAAGCATTGGGTAGGCTTCGGGGTTGATATCTGATTTATCAAAGTCAAAAAGAGCTGCGTTGCTGAATGCCCAGCAGCCAACAGTATTGACACTGGCGCCATCCGGTGTATTCGGACATTTATCGTCTTCATTATAAACACCGTCTTTATCGTTATCTTTTGTTGTTACTACAACTGGAACAGCTTTAACCACAGGGGCCGGGGCTTTTTTGACAACCGGGGCAGGTTTTTTTGCAAGAAATTCATTTTCAACAAAAACAGCCATGCCGGCACTGGTTAAAAGGCCTTCATATCCTGAATAAAAACCGCAACCGCCAATGTCTGCAATTTTCTGTAAGACTGCTTTTCCCTCGGACGCCTCTCCAACATGGACAGTATAAAAGCAGAGGGATGATCCATAATTATCTTTTAAATTCCGGACACTGACAAGTGCGGCTTCTCCTATGTCAAGTCCGTCACTGATAATAAAGACGGCATTATGGTCACCGGAAAGTCCTTCAAAATCAATCAGGGCTGCATCAAGGGCTGCATCAAGCTTACTCAATCCACCGGCCGTTGTTATATTAAATTGTTTGGTCAGATCCCGGGTGGAATATTTTGCCATTCCATATAAAAGAACTGGTATACTCCTTTGACTTCAGGGGCATGGCCAAATGATCTCAGGCCTGCCGTTTGTCCCAGCTCGAGAATAGTTTGATTTATCCGGTCCACAATGGCCTTGGCGATATCCAATTTGGTTTCTTCTTTAATTTTATTCTTCATGGAAATAGATGCATCAAAGACGATGAGAAAGTTATCAATCTTTGGTACATACATGCCGGCGTTAATTGGTTTTACCGAGAATGACGGAATCGGAACATGCTCTTTTGCACATCCGATTAAAAAAATAATGCCATAACTGAAATCAGACCTTTAACTACACATTTCCTAACCATTTTGTTCCTCTTTTTATTTTATTAATTATTAGGTTGGTTTTTAGATAAGCAATTTTAATGCCATAATGTGGGATTATTAAAACCACAAGAGAGCATCACTCGGTACCTATGTGTTTTGTTGCATAATGTAAAGATAAAAATACACTGCTGTATTTTAGAATAAGAGGTTGTTAATAGGGCCACTCCAAGTGAAATATGCTAGGCACATAATTTTACAACAGTTTAAGGGTATATGTTGCCAGTCTTAAACAAAAAAAATTTGTAGACTGTATGATGGGAATAAAATGTCTCACAAGTACCCATATAGAGACATAAATGTTTTATTAAAATATAACGATACATCTTTGTATGAAAAACAAGTTTAAAAATATATTTGAGTTTTTGAAATTATTATTTTTACCGTACTATGTGATTCATAGATATTATCCATTTTTGTTTTTACCGGGATAGCTGTAAAGTTTTTAATTATACTTGTGATCACCCTTTTGTAATAGTCATTTGCTTGACATAAACCAGTAGCTATAATATCTTAAAAACGTTATTTTTAAGGGACAAAAGCAATGACCAATACGCATGAGCAGGAAAAGAAACAGTTTAAAAGACTGTTTCAACAACAGGGTGTTGACCAGTTTAACCTCAGATTTCAGGTTCTGGAAGCTTTTTTAAAACTGGAACATCATGTAACTATCCAAGATATCCAGGTGCAGCTTAAAGCAGATGGTGCCAAACTTGATGAAGGGTTTGTATTAAACAGTATGGAGCTTTTGTGCCGGTTCGGATTTGCAAGTAAAATAGAGTTTGATAACAAAAAAATCCAATATGAGCACAGACACCTTGGATTGCATCATGACCATATGGTCTGTACAAAATGCGGTAGTATACTGGAATTTAAGGATGAAACCATAGAAAAGCAACAGTTCAGGCTTGCGGATGCTTATGGATTCCATATGCTTCAGCATAAAATGGAAATATATGGTATTTGCTCCAAGTGTATGGAACAGCGCACCACACTTGTTCCGCTTCACAAGGCTAAACAGGGTGAAAAGCTGATTGTGAAAGAGTTTGACGCCGGTAGAAATATGCAGCTTCGAATTTCTTCAATGGGGCTTAGAATCGGAGATTTAATTGAAATTGTTTCTGCCGGGTTTGGCGGCCAGGTGGTGATTTCAGCAGGAGAAAACCGTTTGGTTCTGGGCAAGGGTATGGCAGAAAAAATAAGGGTTCAGCCCCTTGATCGGGTAAAAATACAAAGCCCTGACAGTCACCGGGAATCCGAGAATATTACGGGATCACCCATATTACTCAGTCAAATGAAAACCGGTCAGGAAGGAGTGATTCTGAGGGTCGCAGGAGAAGGTGTTTTAAGACGCAGGCTGCTGGAAATGGGGATTAATAGGGGATCAACAATATATGTCGAAAAATATGCACCCCTGAAAGATCCCATTGAATTGGTTATCAAAGGATACCATATATCACTCCGGGTTCATGAAGCTGCAAATATTTTTGTTGAAAATGTGAAATTTAAAAAAAGGTAATATGACTGAGAAATTGACCATTGCCCTTGCAGGGAATCCCAATAGCGGCAAGACAACCATATTTAACAACCTCACAGGTGCCAGACAGAAAGTAGGAAACTGGCCGGGTGTCACTGTGGAGAAAAAAGAAGGAAAGTTAAAGCATAAAGGCTATGACTTGAAGATTGTTGATCTTCCGGGTACCTATAGCCTTACGCCATTTTCAATTGAAGAAATTACGGCAAGGGATTTCATTTTAAATGAAAATCCGGATATTGTTGTTAATATTATTGATGCCTCTAATCTTGAAAGAAGCCTTTTTCTGGCCATCCAAATCCTTGAACTGGGTCGACCTGCTTTGTTTGTACTAAATATGGCAGATGTTGCAGAGGCAAAAGGGATAAAGATTAATGAGAAAAAATTATCCCAATTGTTAGGATTGCCTGTTGTCTTTACCATTGGAAATAAAAATAAAGGAATTGATAATCTTGTTGAGGCTGCTATCGAGGAAGTCAGCCGGTTTAGTGAAGGCAAAGAAAGCCGGAACATCCGATATAGTCAGGAGATCGAAGGGTGTATCTCAAAGGTTGAAACCGGGATTCTTCAAAGCGAAATAAATATTGATGGTGCATTAAGATGGAATGCTATTAAAGTTCTTGAAGACGATAAAATCGTTAAAAAAAAATTTCAGGATCTTTCAAACCAGATATCAGATCAGGTATCAGGCCAGACTTCAGAAATGGTTTTTCAGATATCCCGGGCGTGTCGCAAAAGAATTTATGATTTGTTTGAAGATGATTTCGAGATTGTACTGACCGATGACCGGTATGGGGTTATTGCAGGTATTGTAAAAGAAACAGTGACCAATCTTGCCATTAAACGCATTGATATGTCACGAAATATTGATCTTGTACTCACGGACAGATTTTTTGGGATACCGGTATTCCTTTTTTTTATCTGGGCCATGTTTCAATTGTCATTTTCCCTTGGGGCATATCCTAGGGAGTGGATAGACATGGCAGTTTCAGCGCTTTCTGGCAGCCTTGATAAAATTTTGCCGCCATCACTGTTAAAGGATCTTCTGCTTGATGGTGTCATTGCTGGAATCGGCAGTGTTATCATTTTTCTTCCCAATATTCTTATCCTGTTTTTCTGCATTGCTCTTTTTGAGGACACCGGGTATATGGCAAGGGCTGCTTT
>JAGLFI010000156.1 GCA_023144585.1 Desulfobacula sp.
TACCCGATAGAATAATGGGGTGATCCGGTTCTTTTCTTTTTGTACCCGATACTCTCTGGCCGGGCTTTCTTTTATCAAGGGCTTTTTGTATGATGTCCTCGTCAATTTTAAGACCCGGTGGACACCCTTGAATCACAACACCGATTGCCTTGCCGTGTGATTCTCCAAAGGTGGTGATATTGAATGCTTTTCCAAAACTACTGCCTGACATTAAAAAAATTTCCTGTGATAATATTAACGATTTCTTTGGGTGTTTGAAAACTGGTATCAACCCTTATATTGGCGGTCTGTTCATATAATGGTTTTCTTAAGTTTATTAATTCTTCGGTTTCTTTTAAAAAATCTTTATTTGTGAGAGATGGTCTGGATGAACAGGTTTTATTATCATTATTCAATCTGTGCAGAATTGTTTTCAGATTTGCATCAAGCCAGACACAAAAGCCATTTTTTTTCATAAAGTCCTGGTTTTCAGGATCAATAATAATACCGCCCCCTGTGGCAATGACGGCATTTTCATTATTTTTTGTATTAAAAAAGTTTTCCTTTTCTAATACTCGAAATTTTTTCCATCCATATTTTTCAACAATCTGAGAAATATTTAATCCACTTACTTGTTCAATCAGCAAATCTGTATCGAAAAAATAAAAATTGAGACGATGGGCAAGAATTTTTCCTATGGTTGTCTTTCCAGTACACCTGTAGCCAATGAGAAATATTTTCATATCAGTCTTAACCCAAAGCATCAAAAATTTCCCAATAATTTGGAAAAGATTTTTCAACACAGGTTTCATTTTCAATTTCCATACCCTGGATCATAAGGCCCGGGATAGAAAACGCCATGGCAATTCTATGATCATTAAAGGTTTCTATCCTTGCACCCTCTGGGTTTCCACCTGTTATTTCAAGATAATCCTCTCCTTGTTTTACTTTTATACCCATTTTCATAAGTTGTGAAGAGACAGCATCAATTCGATCACACTCTTTTTCACGCAAATGTTTAATATTGGTAATCCTTGTTTTTCCTTTAGCAAAGCTTGCTACAACAGCAATGGCAGGAACTGCATCCGGAGTATCAGACATATCCACATCAATTCCTTTAAGTGCAGCCCCGCAAACACCTATCTGGTTGTCTTTAACCTTGAGAACACACCCCATCTGTTCCAGAATTCTGATCTGTTTCAAGTCCCCCTGTAAGAAATTCAGAGTGATATTTTTAACAAATATCATTTTTTTTGTCACCGCACCCATTGCCCAGAAGTAACCGGCATTGGAAAGATCGGGTTCCACAAAAAAATCTCCGGGGATATAAGATTGTTGGCCTAATACCCTGTAATGGGTGGTATTAATTTGATGAGCCTCAATATTAAAATTTCTCATAATATCAAGGGTCAAATCAATATAGGGAGAGGAAACTGCCGGCCCTTCAAGGGTGATATCAAGCCCGTTTTTCATAAAAGGACCCATTATTAAAAGGGAGGATAAATACTGGCTGCTTTTGGAACAGTCAATTTTAACAGACCCGCCTGCCCTGCTGCTCCCCAGTATATGAACCGGCGGCATGCCGTTTTTGTTTTTTGATCGTGCACGAATCCCTAAAAGACTTAATGCATCAAGCAACTCTTTCATTGGGCGTTCACACAACCGCTTATCCCCTGTAAGGGTGTACCCGGTATTTCCAAGAGCTGCAATCCCGGCAAGGAGACGCATGGAGGTACCGGAATTGCCAAGATAAATATCTTTAGTATAGTTTTTAGGATTTCCACCAAAGCCGGAAACTTTGTAATGACTGCCATTAACCTGAGATATGTTTGCTCCCATATGTTTAAGTGCATCAATAGTTAAAAGAATATCATCACTTGGAAGAAGATTTTCAATATTTGATATTCCGTTAGAGAGAGATGCGCAAATCATCATGCGATGGGAAATACTTTTTGATCCGGGAATCACAACAGCCTGATCTTTAATTTTTTTTCTAACAATCTGTTTCAATCAATTGTCTCCATTTGTTAACGCTTTTCGCATCAGTTTCATATCAGGAGCTATGCCGGTCCAAATTTTAAATTGAGCCGCGCCCTGATGTATAAACATGGACAGGCCGTCAATGGTTGTACAATTCTTTTTTTGCGCTTCAGACAGCAGTTTTGTTTTTAAAGGATTATAAACAATATCCATAACAACCATCTGAGACTGCATGTGGGTAGAAGGAAAAGCCAAATTGTCAATATCAGGATGCATGCCGATGGAGGTGGTGTTGATAATAATATCCGGGTTTATGTCATTCTTTTTATTTACTTCATCCATTGGAATAAAATCAGCCTTATACTTTAAAGCCAGGTTCTGGCCTCTCTTTTTGTTTCTGTTGATAATGACAAGGCGGCCCTTTTCCTTGTGTATGCCGTATGCAACCGCATGGGCAGCCCCGCCGGCACCAATGATATAGATTGTCTTATTCTTGAGGCCAAATGGCTTTAAAGGGGTAATGGCAGCCTTAAAGTCGGTATTAAACCCTGAAAGCTTTCCTTCCTGGTTCAAAACCGTGTTGACGGCACCAATGTTTAATGCGTCGTTATCAATCCAGTCAAGATGATTCATTATAGATTTTTTAAATGGTATTGTAACAGAAGCTCCTTTGATATTCAAACTTCTCATTGCTGCGATACCCTTGGAAATGTCATCAATTTCAAAGGCAAGGTAAATTGCATTAATCTGATGCTGTTGAAAACAGGCATTGTGAAGTACAGGACTTTTGGAATGCCTGGCCGGGTTCCCGAAAATACAATAAAGCTGTGTATCCGTATCTATCATGCTTCCTTATCCTCTTTAATATAAACCGGATAAGATCCAAGTATTTTCAGTGACAGAGACACTTTTTTGATCTCTTCAATGGTGTGAGAAACAAGCTTGTCCAGTTGATGCCCTTTAATATCAAGAAAAAAATAATAACTCCAATTATGATGCCGTGTGGGCCTGGATTCAAGTTTCAACATATTAAGCCCTGCTCTGTCCACGGGTTCAAGCGCTTTAAATAAGGCTCCCGGCACATGGGAAGTTGAAAACATGATAGATGTCTTATCATTTCCGGTCTGTTCAGGCATACTTTTCCCAATGATAAAGAATCTTGTGATATTACCTGAATAATCTTCGATTTTTGATTCTACCGTCTGTAATTCATAAATATGAGCGGCCTGTTTGCTTGCAATGGCGGCTATGTTTTTGTCTTCAGATGCCAGAACGGCAGCTTTGGAAGTACTGCTGGCCTCAAATATGTCAGCCTGAGCAAATTTCTTTTTAATCCCTGTTTTGCATTGGGCAAGCGCCTGGGGATGAGAATAAATTCTTTGAACATCTCCGGCATTACCTGTTATGGACAACAAATCGTGGGAAACAGGTTCATAATGTTCAGCACAAATATTCAGATCAAAATCAACAAACAGATCCAGGGTATGATTCACAGCACCTTCTATTGAATTTTCAACAGGAATTACCCCGAAATGGCTTTCTTTTTTTCCCACTTCTTTAAAAATTTCGTATAAATTGGGCTGTTCGACAAATTTGCCTGAATGCTTAAAATGACTCAAAGCAGCGATATGTGTATAGCTTGCTTCAGGGCCAAGAAAAGAGATGGTTTTCGGTTTTTGGATTTCCCGGGTAGCTGTAATGATGACATTGAAAATAGATCTCAATAATTCTTTATCCGAGGGCCCTTGATTGATTTTTGCGAGTCTTTCAATCACTTTTTGTTCACGTGATCGATCAAGTATCCGGCTTCCGGTTTCTTTTTTGATTTCTCCGACTTTTTTTCCAATTTCAAGCCGCTGATTAATCAAACTTAAAATATTCGTATCAATATTGTCTATTTGATGCCTAAGTCCACTTAAATCATACTCAGATTGTTTTTCATCCATCACAACTATATACCGTTTTAATTAATAAAAAAACCGCATCAGGTGTTTCATCTGCTGCGGTTTTGATTGTTTTTTAAATATGTTGAAAC
>JAGLFI010000157.1 GCA_023144585.1 Desulfobacula sp.
ATTTATTTTTTCGTTGTAATATCAATAACTTACGTGATATTTTGTCGATGCTCTACGAAAAAAAGATTTAACTTTTAATGGAAACCCTACTGATTCATAGAAAAAAATAGTCACCGAGAATTGCTGAATTATAAAAATAATTTGGACATTTTATCAAACATTGGAGTAAAATAGCAAGAGTGTGTCAGATAAAAATTTTTTTTGAACATAAGGATAAAATATAGTAGGACTAAACAATTTATTGCAATCCTTTGTTAATAATGGGAAAATTTTTTATAATTCTCAAAAACAATTCTTAACGGCCTCATTTTGATACCAAAATGGGCCTTCTAAGGGGAATTTGTACAAATGTTTAATGGAACCCAATATTTAGGAAAAAAGAGTTGTTTAATGGATGGGTAAAAAGGAAGTCTTTTGTCTATATACAGTCGCCGTAAGCCTTTAATCCAAAGGCGTTCAATTCTTTTGCCAGTGCTTATGGTGAATCAGATTTTAAAGGTATTTAGAACTATTAACCAGAGCTCTTTTTTCGGATAAGGCCTGGCACAAGATATAGGATTGAAAGAAAATCCCTATGCGAAACATTGAGTTCTCGAATTGAACTATTGCTGGTCATAAAAATTAAACCCTTTAAATATTTCTTAAAGCATTTCTATGACACATGCCATGGATACTCCGCCGCCGCCACAGAGCATGGCAAGGCCAAGGGATTTATTCTGGTTTTTCATGGCATACATCAAGGATACCACAATTCTTGCACCGGTGGAGCCCACAGGGTGACCCAATCCGATTCCGGAACCATTGACATTGGTGATTTCCCTGTTGAGTCCCAGTTTTTTTTCACAGCCCAGGTATTGCCCGGCAAATGCCTCATTCAATTCAATGAGTTCAAAATCATCCAATGTAAAATGAGATGATTTTAAAAGATTTTTCACTGCAGGGACAGGAGAAAGCCCCATAACGGATGGGTGACAGGCTCCCCGTGATGTTGCTTTTATCCTGGCCATGGGTGTAAGACCCAGGTCTTTGGCTCTTGTAGCAGACATGATGATCATACCGGTTGACCCGTCATTAATGCCCGAAGAGTTCCCGGCAGTCACTTTACCGATTTGCGAAACAAAGGCTGCCGGCAGAGCGGAAAGTTGTTCCATGGTTATTCCCGGCCTGAATTGTTCGTCTTTATCAAAAATGACAGGATCTTTTCTTCTTTGAGGGACGGAAACCTGCACGATCTCATCCTTAAATGATCCATCATTTGTGGCACGCTCTGCCTCATTGTGACTTCTCAGGGCGACTTCATCCATCTCTTTTCGGGAAATATCAAGATGCTGGGCTATAAATTCAGTGGTATGACCCATGATATAGGGTTTACCCACAAACATATTCAAAGGTGGTTTTGTCTCATCCACGGGCCCGTCTTCAGGATGGGGGATAATGTGGGAGCCGCAGTGCAGGGCATGAATCATGTTATCTACAAATTTTTGATCCTGGAGCCTGCATCCCCACCGGGCATTGGGAACAGAGTATGGCACCGATGACATATGCTCTGTTCCGCCGGCAAGGATAATATCTGCCATGCCTGCCTGGATCATGGCCATCCCGGAAATCATGGCTTCCATCCCGGAGATACAGACCCTGTTGACGGAAACAGCTGGCACTGTATCCGGAATACCCGCAAGCAAGGCAGCAACTCGTGCTACATTAAGCGTGTCACACGATTCCATGCAGCACCCATATCGGATATCATCTATCATTTCAGGCGTTATCTTTGCCCGTTTAATCGCTTCTTTCATGGTAACTGCTGCAAGGCTTGCACCATTCATGGGAAGTAAGGTTCCACCGAAAGCGCCGATGGCTGTACGACAGCCTGATACTATGACAACATCTTCCATTTTTATTATCTCCTGTTCTTTAGTTTCAATCCTTAATAATTTTTAAAATAAGTGCTCTTCCATACTGGCTGCCGGATTGTTCTCATATGTAATGGCAGCTAATTTCCCCTTGGTCACAGGGATGATGGTGGTGATAAAAAATTGTGCTGCCTTGATTTTACCCTGATAAAATGCACTTTCCTTTGTATCAAGTTTTTCATCGGCAATAATGGCCCTCCATAACAGCATCCACGCCATGATAATATCGCCTGCTGCCTCCAGCAATGGATGGGCACAGGCAAAAGCCGATGCCATATGCTTTGAAAACAGGGCGCTGCTGGTATTTTTACAAGTGGTTTCAAATAATATGAGTACAGCTTCTAATTTTATTGCCAGTTCCTTTAAATTGTCATGTGCTTTGGTTGTCAGTATGGTGGATTTAATCTCATTGATGAGTGCCGTAAGCATCAGTCCTTTATTTCCTGCAATCTTGCGCCCCAGGAAATCCATGGCCTGGATACCATTTGCCCCTTCATAAATCGAAGCAATTTTACAATCCCTGACTGTTTGTTCCACAGGATACTCTTTGGTATACCCGTATCCGCCAAAAACCTGCATGGCTTCCACGCAGACATCAAACCCTTTTTCGCTGGAATAGGCTTTTACCAAAGGTGTTAAAATTTCCACCAGGTTTGAATAGTGCATGACTTCCTTTTCATCTATTGCCGTCTCTTTTTTATCGAAGCAAAAGGCAGTATAATAAATCAGGCTTCTCATGCCTTCCACATAGGATTTCATCTTCAACAACATCCGTTTCACATCAGGATGGCGGATAATCGGGACCTGGTTTGCACCATGGTTGGCAAATTTTTCAATACTGCGTCCCTGGAGTCTTTGTTTTGCATAATCAAGGGCATGCAGATAGGCAAGGTTTGCACTTGTAAAGGCCTGGGTTCCCACTTCCAGACGGACTTCATTCATCATGTGGAACATGATTTCCATCCCCCGATTGGGTTTGCCCAGTAAAAATCCCCGGCAATTGCCTTTGCTGCCAAGTGAGAGCGAACAGGTGGGGCTGCCGTGGAGTCCCATTTTTTCTTCAACGCCTGTGCAAACCACATCATTGGGTTCGCCTAGGGTTCCGTCCGTATTGACCCATATTTTGGGAACAATAAAAAGAGAAATTCCCTTGGTTCCGGCAGGAGCATCTTCAATCCTGGCAAGAACCGGATGAATAATATTGTCTGTAAGGTTTTGTTCCCCATTTGTAATAAAAATTTTGCTCCCTGTAATCTCCCAGGTACCGTCATCCCGTTTTTTTGCAGAAGTGGTCAATGCGCCAACATCTGACCCTGCTTCAGACTCGGTTAACAGCATGGAACCGCCCCAAACACCGGTATAGAGTTTTTTTAAAAACAGATCTTTTTGCTCTGGGGTCCCAAAAAGATCGATCATTTTTCCCGCCCCGTGGCTGAGAACAGGGTAGGTCGTTAAAACATAGTTTGCACCGGTAAGGTATTCCATGGCTGCCTGGGCAATGGTAACGGGCAATCCCTGTCCGCCATATTCGGGATCTTCGGTCAACGCACTCCATTCACCTTCTACTAGAAGTTTGTGTGGCTTTCTTAAACATTCCGGCACGTTGACGATACCATTTTCAAACGATACGCCGATTTTGTCGCATTCTGTGTAGGTGGGTAAAATTTCTTTAACCGCCAGATTTTTCGCTTCTTTTATCACCATATCAAACATTTTTTTATTAAATAATTTATATTTATCTGATGCTAAAAACGTATCCACCTTAAGCTGCTCATAAAGGACAAAATCAATATCTCTTTGATCGGTAAGTTTAGGGGCCATATTCCACCTCTTTTATGTATTAATTGTTTGGGTAAAATTTACTTATCCGAAATAAACATGTCAAGAGAAAAATAATTAAAGATCAAACATGTAAACAATGTTCATGAAACAGGGACGGCAACTATTTTTGAAAGCAAGAGTGTAGTAATAAAGGACTTCGACAGGCTGTTACCGAATCAAATAGTCCAAAATTTCCCCCATGGTCTAAATATATAAAACTTCAGAAACCTCCCCCATCTTTCCTCCTCACCGGCA
>JAGLFI010000158.1 GCA_023144585.1 Desulfobacula sp.
GAAGATTATCTGGGAGAAGAAGTCACAGAAGCGGTTATTACCGTACCCGCCTATTTTAACGACAGCCAGAGGCAGGCCACAAAAGATGCCGGGAAAATTGCCGGCCTTGAAGTAAAACGAATCATCAATGAACCCACAGCTGCATCCCTGGCCTATGGCCTTGATAAAAAAGGTGAAGAAAAAATCGCTGTGTTTGACCTGGGTGGTGGTACATTTGATGTTTCAGTCCTTGAAATCGGTGACGGCGTATTTGAAGTTAAATCAACATCCGGTGATACCCATCTGGGTGGAGAAGACTTTGATCTAAGAATCATTGATTATATCGCGGATGAATTTAAAAAAGACCAGGCGATTGATATCAGGGGAGACAAAATGGCTCTCCAGCGTCTTAAAGAAGCTGCTGAAAAAGCCAAGATGGAACTTTCAACATCTACTGAAACCAGTATCAACCTGCCGTTTATTACTGCGGATGCATCCGGTCCAAAACACCTTGATGTGAAACTGACCCGGGCAAAACTTGAATCCCTGGTCGCAGATCTTCTGGACAAACTTGAAAAACCCTGTAGAACAGCTCTTAAAGAAGCCAATCTGGGGGCTGGTGGTGTTGATGAAGTGGTCCTCGTCGGGGGCATGACCCGTATGCCGGCAGTACAGGAACGTGTTGAAAAAATATTCGGGGAAAAACCCCATAAAGGTGTAAACCCGGATGAAGTTGTTGCCATGGGTGCTGCAGTACAGGCAGGTGTTCTCCAAGGCGATGTAAATGATGTGCTTCTGCTGGATGTCACCCCATTATCTTTGGGTATCGAAACCCTTGGCGGTGTTATGACCAAACTCATTGATAAAAATACGACCATCCCTACCAAAAAAAGCCAGGTATTCTCAACTGCTGCCGACAAGCAGCCGGCTGTTTCCATCCATGTACTCCAGGGTGAAAGGGAAATCGCAGGGGGCAATAAAACCCTTGGACAATTTGAATTGACTGACATTCCACCTGCACCAAGAGGTGTTCCCCAGATCGAGGTTTCCTTTGATATTGATGCCAATGGTATTGTCCATGTAGCAGCAAAAGACAAGACAACCGGTAAAGAGCAATCCATTCGCATTACAGCTGCCAGCGGCCTTTCGGAAGAAGAAATCAACAATATGGTCAAGGATGCGGAAATGCATGCAGATGAAGATAAAAAGAAAAGAGAACTGGTTGATACGAAAAATAGTGCTGAAGCACTTGTTGACCAGACTGAAAAAACCTTGAAAGAGCATGGAGACAAGGTTGATGAAGAGACCAGAAAGAATATCGAATCGGCTGTTGAAGCATTGAAACAGACCAAAGATTCAACCGACATTGATGAAATCAAACAGAAAACAGAAGCCCTGTCACAGGCATCCCATAAGCTTGCCGAGGCCATGTACCAGCAGGCAGCCCAGGAAGGACAAGGCGCTCCGGGTGCTGATGCCAATGCTGCTTCTCAGGATGATGACGATGTTGTGGATGCTGATTTCGAAGAGGTTAAAAAAGACAAATAAAAACTGGTAGAACCAAATAAAATTGGACAAAACCTGTTGAATATAATCCTGCCGTGGTCTATAGTTGCGCGGTAGGATTTTTTATATTTATAGAAGGGCGCTTAATTATAGATGATTATTACCCGGATTTTAGCCAATAATGCTTTAATGTATAAAGACAAGACCGCGCTTGTCGAACGAACGCCTTCTTTGAAGACTAGTAAATCCATTACATGGGAAGAGTTTTACAGCACGTCCAACCAGGTTGCCAATGTCCTTGAGAAAGAGGGTGTTCAAAAAGGGGATAAAATCATACAATTGATGACAAACTGCCTTGAATGGCTTCCCATTTATTTCGGCATCCTTTCAACCGGCGCCTGGGCAGTTCCGTTAAACTTCAGGTTTGAATCTGATAAAATCCTTGTTTGTACAAATACTGCTGAAGCTAAAGTCTTTATTTTTGGTGAAGAATTCATTGAAAAAATTGAAGCTGTAAAAGATGAACTTGAAAAATCTGTTCAACTCTGGATTTTCACGGGTCCCTCAACTTTATGTCCTGACTGGGCAGTCCAATATGAAATATTTATCGAATCCGCATCAGGGAACAATCCACCCGATGTCAAGCTTGATATAGAGGATGATGCCGCCCTTTATTTTACCAGCGGCACAACCGGTAATCCCAAAGCCGTTCTTTTAACGCACAAAAATCTTGAACATGCCTGCGAAGTCGAACATGCCCATCATGGGCAGACCCATGAAGACATCTTTCTTTGTATCCCTCCCCTGTATCATACCGGTGCCAAGATGCACTGGATGGGCAGTTTTCTTGTGGGAGGAAAATCTATCCTTCTTAAAGGTGTAAAACCGCAGTGGATTATTGAAGCTGTCTCCGAAGAGAAGTGTACCATTGTCTGGCTTCTGGTTCCCTGGGCTCATGATATCCTTATTGCCATTGAAAACAAAGAGCTTGATCTTTCAAAATTTACGCTTTCCCAATGGCGGCTGATGCATGCCGGTGCACAACCGGTTCCACCTATCTTGATTGAAAATTGGAAACACTATTTTCCCGGCCAGGATTATGACACCAACTACGGTCTGACCGAGTCAACAGGTCCGGGGTGTGTTCATTTAGGACTTGAAAATGCTGATAGGATAGGTCCCATCGGATTGCCAGGGTCTGACTGGGAAGCAAAAATTGTGGACAAACAGGGGAACCTGCTTTTCGGTAATGAATCCGGCGAACTCATTATCAAAGGCCCCGGGGTAATGAAAGAGTATTATAAAGATCCCGAGGCGACCGCCAAGGCACTAAAAGACGGGTGGCTTAACACCGGCGATATTGCCCGCTATGATATAGACGGGTTCATCTGGCTTGTGGATCGTAAAAAAGATATGATTATCTATGGTGGAGAAAATATCTTTCCCGTTGAAATTGAAAATTTTTTCCAGAAAAACGAAAAAATTAAAGATATTGCCGTTATCGGTATCCCGGATGAAAGGCTTGGGGAAATTCCTGCCGGAATTATCAGTGTTAAACCAGGGTGTATGCTTTGTGAAAGTGATATCATTGAATTGCAACAGGAACTTCCCCGATACAAACAATTGCAAAAAATCTTTTTTGGTGATGTCCCCAGAAATCCCACCGGGAAAATTGAAAAGCCAAAACTGCGAAGAATATATGCTGAAGACAAACGAAAAAATATTCGAACACTTCTTCGGTAGTCTTAATAACCTAAAGGTCACACGTAACCTGAAGGTCACACGTAAAGGAGATCAATTGAAATCTTTATTCCACAGGATCAGCTTGAACCTATTTGCCTCCATTCTCTGCTGCTGTCTTTTTTTTTCAATTGCATTTGCCACAGGCAATGACATTGTTAAAGAAGATATTTTAACTGCCATTGAAAAAAAATACGCCGGGAAAAGTTTTGAGGCCAATTTTACACAGATATCAAGGCTTGCCGCTCTTGATATCACTGAAAAAGCGTCCGGCAGAGCACTGTTTAGTCATCCCGGAAAAATGAAATGGGAATATCTAGAACCCGAGCAGCATGAAATAATTACCAATGGCAAATTGTTTTGGATTTTTCGCCCCCAGGAAAATCAGGTGATGCAGGGTGATGCATCCTTTTTCTTTAAATCCGGTGCCGGCGGGGCTTTTTTATCAGATATTTCCCTTATCAGAAAAAATTTTACCATCAGTGTAAAAGAAGTTACAGCAGATTATGTGGAAATTAATCTGAATGCCAAAAAAGAAAATTCCGACATCTCTATTGTTATCCGGATATCACAAAAAAAAAGTGAAATCGTAAGGGTTGTTACATATAACCCTTACGATGATACCACCCTGTTTGAATTCAGTAATATTCAATTTAAAAAAATCAACCCTGATGTATTTGAATTTAAGGTACCTGACGGGATCAACATAATAAAAATGTATTAATGACAATTTAAGGTTACACAATGAAAGA
>JAGLFI010000159.1 GCA_023144585.1 Desulfobacula sp.
TGTTAAACAGCTATATTTTATTTCGACTTTATGTGCTTTTTAGGGGAACCAATGTTATCCGAGTGCTGTTGGTCATTTGTGCTCTCTGGATTGCCAGCCAGGCTGCAGTCCCCCTCGGTCTGATCATAACGAACTGGGCAATGCAGGGCGTTATTACCGTGGTGGCTTTAATCATCATAATTGTTTTCAGAAATGAAATTTCCAGCGTTCTACAGACCAACGATCTGAAATCATTTTTATGGGGAATACCCCGGTATCAATTTCATACACCTCTGAATATCATCGCTGAAGGTGTCTATGAACTGGCTGAAAAAAAAATCGGGGCTTTAATAGTGCTGCCCTTAAGACAGGGCCTTGACAGTGTTGTTCAAGGAGGGATTCCTTTAAAGGGCAAATTATCACAGGAAATGCTTGTGAGTGTTTTCTGGCCCGGCAATCCAGTACATGATGGCGCTGCTGTCATACAGGGGGACCAAATCATCAGCACAGGTGTGATACTTCCATTGTCTAAAAAAGAGGATCTGCCTTCTTTTTTCGGGACCCGTCACAGAGCAGCGGCAGGATTAACAGAACTCACAGATGCACTGGTCATTGTTGTTTCAGAAGAACGGGGCAAGGTCTCTTTGTTTAAAGGCAATCAAACCTACAATATCCAAAATCGTTTTGCACTTGAAAAATTGCTCCAAAAACATGCAGGATATGATTCAGCAAAAAAAGGATTCCGCCATCAACCAATAGAGCTTGTTACGGCCGCATTGATCAGTCTTGTGTGTATCACAGGGATATGGCTCAGTTTTTCAAAAGGGATGGAAACACTTGCCACATATGAGATCCCGGTGGAATTTATGAACCCGGATCAAAAAATGGAAATCATATCCTCTTCTGCTTCCAATGTTAAACTTTTAATCAGCGGTGCAAGGCCGTTAATCAAGTCTATCAAGCCTGAACAGATCAATATCAAACTTAATTTATCCCAGTCTGTGGTCGGCATTAACAAGCTGACCATCACCAGGAAAAACATATTGCTTCCACCTGGAATTCGGCTAAAGAAAATAGACCCTTCAGAACTTGATATCACTCTGGACACCCTGATGGAAAAGGAACTTCCCATCCAACCGTACTGGATAGGCAAATTGCCCAACGGGCTAGTCATGAAGGAGGCAAAGGTAATACCCCAAACTATTTTGATATCCGGTGGAGGCCTGGTACTGAAAGATATTTCTACAATTTTTACTGAACCAATATCATTGGCTAAGCTCACTGAATCCGGAGTGGTTACTGTCGGTCTGGTTCTCAACCCGGCCTCACTTAAGTCGGAAAATAACACTAAAATAAAAATTCAGTATTTTATTTCAAAAAGAGGGGTTGAATATTGAGAAGGCATATTATTTGCTTTCAGGCAAAAAAACTATTGCAAAAATTTTTAAATTCGCATATTTAATTCCGTTCGTTCAAAAAAACTAAAATTGTATCACACATAAAAAAGGAGAAGTATCATTATGAGTAATAAAGAGTACAGCATGTACAGTGGTGGGCTTAAAGGTGCAGAAAAAACGTTTGGTGAATGCGCTGAAAAATATGGAATTAATGAAATAACTTTTTCATTTGAAGGACATAAGTGTTCAAGGAAAAAAAACATTACCCTGCTGAGTGATGAAGAACTAAAGAAAGGTAATATCAGTATGGAAATAGTCTCTGCACGAATGGGCAGAAGATATGCACAGGTAGATAAAATCAGAAAAGTTTTTCAGCTTATTTTTCATATGATTAATAAGGGATATCAGGTGTTTGCAATAGGGTGGATTCAATCTGACAAAACAGTTAAAGGCGGGACCGGATGGGGCGTTGAACTTGCCAAATTTTTTAATCGGCCGGTAAGTATTTTTGATCAAGATAAAAACAAATGGTATACATGGAAAGAAAATGAATGGAAGGAAGATGAATCTGTCATTTCACATAAAACTTTTTGTGGAACAGGAACCAGAAATCTTTCGAATGAAGGTCAAAAAGCTATCGAAAAGCTTTTCAGTCGTTCATTTGAATAAAGATTGGCAGGTCTACCTGTTAAAATGTTCAGACGAATCTTTGTATTGCGGTGTCACCAAAAATCTTAAAAACCGCTTATTAAAACACAATAACGGCACAGCTTCAAAATATACAAGATCCAGACTACCAGTGGAAGTAGTTGCCGTGGGGAAAGATCTTACAAAAAGCAAAGCATTTCAACTTGAGTACCAAATCAAAAAACTTCCGGCTGGGAAAAAAATTTCCGCTCTAAAAAATGGAAATCTTGAAAAGTGACGCCTCTTTTTGCTTGTTCAAAATTACTCTACAATTTCCAGGATGACTCTTTTTTGTTCCTTTGCAGATGCGCAAGATAAAATAGTTCGCATAGCCTGGGCTGTTCTGCCTTTTTTACCAATGACCTTCCCAAGATCTTCTTTTGCAACCCGTAATTCCAATACAAGGGTTTGCTGAGCCTTAATTTCCTGAACTTCGACTGCATCCGAATTATCAACCAGTGCTCGAGCAATGTACGTAATCAACTCTTTCATAACCTGTTCTCCTTTTTAGCTGTCAGATGGTAGAAGAAAATATAATATGAGCTACTTCAAGTATTGCTATAATCGTTGCATCTCTTGGGAAATCAACCCAGGAAAACTTGCAATTAGAATATCACAGCTTCTAATAATTCAAACTACTATTTATTATTTAAATATACAAGCACTTATAAACATTTCTATCTTATTTTTTATTTTTGATCCTCATCCGGTTCAGCCCAGAGGATATGATCCTTATTAATAAAAAGTGCCTTGTGCCTGATGGGATTATCAATAGTACCGTGATGGACCATAACATTATACAAAATCAAAAAGGGTTCGCGATCGTTTGCTATAAGGTCGCTGAGTCTGTCATAGTCCTGTTCCCGATTGATATTGATCTGACCATTTACCTGGGTGCCGTCAACAAGCCTTAATCGAATGATCCCGGCTTTCACGTCTCTGTCTGTGATATCTTTGTTGCTCAATTGCTTCTCCTTTACAAATAAAAATCGCTTAAGAATGAATAAATCAAAACTTCATGTCAAAATAAAAATCGAGTTTATAATAACATGTTTTATCCATTTAGCTTGACATAAAAAAGAAATTAATTATCTTAGAGCACGAGTTTTATTTTTCAAGTGCAGAATATTTTATTAGCATGCCCGGTAAAATATTCTTTTTTGGATCAGGGTGAAATGAAGGAATACGCAGTGCTTACAGAAATTACAACATCTGATGCGGAACGTAAAATGCTGTCAGAGGCAGGATATGCTGATTCGGCGATCAATTATTATCTTGAAAAAAAATATATGGGTTATATTGAAAATGCTGACCAGGTGTCCCAAAAAGTTGGATCCTGTGGAGATATCATGAAAGTCTACATTAAAGTTGATGATAATCTTATCAATGACGTCCGATATGAAATCACCGGTTGTGCCGGGGCAATTTCTGCGGCCATGGCTGCTGTTGATCTGGTAAAGGGTAAAACAATTGATGAAGCATTAAAAGTGAATGACGGAGATGTTTTTAAAGTTCTAGAAAATATTCCGGTAAAAAAGCATCATTGTATCCAGCTTGCCGTTAAGACAATGCATCAGGGTATTCAAGAATATAAAAATAGAGCTGTAATGTAACTTCATCCCCTTCTAATTATGCGTATTAATTTTATTTTTTTTGGGAGGGGCATCAGAAAAGGAAATTATTATTCCCAAATTTTTTCAGTGATGTCCGGTTAAGTTTTTGCATATCTCATTCTTGGTCTTTTTTGCTTTCTGATAACATTTTTATTTGATTCTTTTGACACAGCATTAGAACGTAATTTGTTCTGTATTGTGTTTCTGAGCTGACGAATCCTTTTTATAGAAACTGGTTCGTTGAACTGCTCCTGGCAATGTATGGCCATCAATAA
>JAGLFI010000016.1 GCA_023144585.1 Desulfobacula sp.
CCAGAAATTTTCTTTGGAAATAATATGCTCAAGTTCGCGGAGACGGTTTTGCTTTACAGGCAGGTCAAAGATACTCCTTGAGTTTGTCTGTTTTGGTATATATGGCTTGAATATTTTGTTTTAATTCTACACTCATTTTGATTTCTCCTAAACTTAACTCCAAAATTTTCTTCTGATACCTTTTAACATAAAAGCCATGCAGCTTGCAACTATTGAACTGATGGCAAAAATGTCTCCATATTTTGTATAGAAACTGATCCGGTTCAGGGCAGGAACTTGCCGTGTAAGGGCCAAATCTTTGAACAAGGCGGTTGTTTCAAGGATTTTTCCCTTGGGGTCTATGAAGCCTGAAATTCCCGTATTTGCAGCTCGTGCTATAGTTCTGCGGTTTTCAACAGCCCGGAATACAGCGATGGAAAAATGCTGCAAAGCCGCCGAGGTACGCCCAAACCAGGCATCATTGGTGATGGTGGTAAGGATATCAGCCCCGTTTTTTACAAATTTGGATGCAATGGATGGAAATAAAATTTCAAAGCAGATGAGTACGCCTGTCTTATGTGTGACCTTCAGGTTACGTGTGCCCTTCAGGGTATGATTATTAAATTGAAGGGGCTTAAATGTCATATCGCCAATGGAAAAGTTTCCTGCCTGGGCAGTTAATTTCCCTATAAATGTCAGGTAATCACCAAAGGGAACATATTCTCCAAAAGGTACAAGATGGTGTTTATCATAAGTTCCTGTAACAATGGAAAACCGGTTCAGCATGTAAGCCCGGTTGTAATATTTGATCTTATTTTCATCAGAGTTGAATGCAGGGCTTCCAAAGAGAAAGCTTGTTTTTAAAGACCGCACACATTGATCCACCTGGTTTGACAACAAGCGGTCAAGTCCATAATAGAACGGCAGTGCGGTCTCCGGCCATATCACAAGATCCACCTTAGTTGAATCAGCAGTTGAAAGACGGATATATTTTTCTATCGTCCGGGCCTTAAATGCAGCAGTCCATTTTAAATCCTGTTTAATATTACCCTGAACAACCTTAATGGTCGTTTTTTGTGCAGTTTCAATTTGAGAATCAATAATATTGATTTGATGACTGCCGTAAAAAAGAGCCCCTGCGACCAGAATGATTGTATAAGCAACAGGGATGAAATTTTTTTTTCGCTGCTTTTTTTTAAATGAAATCCAGAGAACAGCCAGAAGATAGTTCACGAGAACAATGAAAAATGATACCCCGTAAACCCCTGAAAAATCAGCGATCTGAATCAATACTATGTTTTTATACTGGCTGTATCCCAGAGCCCCCCATGAAAAGCCTGTAAATGCATAGGTTCTGATATACTCAAGACCTGTCCATAGGCAGGAGGCGAATAAGGGTGCAACCCAGTATTTTGGAGAAGCCTTTTTCATAAGAAAAGCAAAAATTGCCGAGTATAGAGCAAGATAGAAGCATAAAAGGATGAGTGTGGAAATGGCAAAAACCAGATGAAGTCTGCCGTAGACATGTACAGTCGGGATAATCCAATAAATAAGGGTTAAAAAAAAGCAAAGCCCTACGATAAAACCGCTATAAAAAGATTCTTTTAATGTCATTGCCTGGATGGATACTATCCACGGGATCAGGGCGAAAAAAGCAAGGCAGGAGAGGTTGGTTGCAGGAAAAGACAATGTTAAAGCAAGACCGCTTATCAAGGCGGGAAAGTATTTAAGCAAAAAGAAAGTATTTTTCTGAGCAATCATTTTTTGTCTTATATTATTAAAAATTTTTTGCTATACTTAACAGTTAGTCAATAAGCAGTCAAATTATCTATAATCAACAGAAGGTTTTTTATGAAATCTAAGCATAACAGCTTTGAAAAATATTCCAAAGACCCGTCAGTTTCCTGCGATCCATTTGATTGAAACGAACAGGAGTTGACCTGCCAGGAAATGAAAACCATGTTGGAATCTTCCCCTGCGGGGATTGGGATTATAAAAAACAGGATTCTTGGCTGGTCCAATGATATTTTTTATTCAATGCTTGGATATGAACCCGATTCTTTGAAAGGAAAAAGTACAAGGATTCTATATGCTGATCAAAAAGAATATGACAGGGTGGGAATCAATCTGTATTCCAAAGTGGATAAGTATGGCATGGGCATTGTTGAAACAAAGCTGGTTAGAAAAGACGGTTTAATACTTGATTTCAGGATCAGGGCCTCAAGGCTCGATAAGGAAGATCCATCAAAGGGGATCATAGTCGTTATTACAGATATTTCAGAGCTGAAGCTGCTGCAGGTTCAGCTTCAGCAGGCCCAGAAAATGGAAGCCATCGGGGTATTGGCCGGGGGGATATCCCATGATTTTAACAATATTTTAATGGGCATTCAAGGGCATTTATCGCTGATGCAGATTGATGTAACCGCCACTGAAAAAGTTACCGCTCACGCCAAGCATATTGGCCGGATGGTGAAAACCGCAGCAGAACTGACAAGTCGCTTGCTCGGATTTGCAAGGGGTGGAAAATATCAGATTTCAACCTTGAATGTAAATGAGCTGCTTTCCCTGGCTCTGAATATTTTTAAGCCCACTCGAAAAGATATTATCGTTCATGCAACTTACGAAGAAAAGCCTCATCTGGTTGATGCCGACCAATCCCAGCTTGAGCAGGTATTTTTAAATCTGTTAATCAATGCTTCCCAGGCCATACCGGAACATGGCGATATTTTCGTGACAACCCAAAATATTTTTATAAAAGAAGACCATGATTATCCATTTGAGGTCCATCCCGGACAATACATTAGAGTAACCGTCAAAGATACCGGTATCGGCATGGATCTGGAAATCCAGAACAAGATTTTTGATCCGTTTTTTTCAACAAAAGATATCGGCGATAAAAAAGGTAGAGGGCTTGGACTGTCAACTGTTTATGGTATTGTAAAAAATCACGGCGGTTTTATCTTAGTTGACAGTGAAAAAGGAAAAGGTACAAGTTTTCATGTCTGTTTGCCGGCATCCAACAATATCCAGACAAAAGAAATCAAAGAGGAACCGTCATCCATTGAGTCCATGCAAAAAAGATCGGAAACCGTGCTGCTGGTGGATGACGAGGAAGAAATTATCAATGTGGGCAGGAATTTTTTGGAGAAGCTCGGCTATAAACCCATGACTGCGAGAAATGGGCTGGAGGCAGTTGAGATATTCAGGCTCTACAAAGATGAGATTTCTTTGGTCGTCCTTGATCTGATCATGCCAAAAATGAATGGGAAAGAGGCGTTTGTAGAGATAAAAAAAATCCAGGAGAATGCTAAAATACTGATATCCACAGGATATTCAATTGATGATAAGATAGAAGGGTTTTTAAACCAGGGATGCCACGGGTTTATTCAAAAGCCCTTTTCTTTGAATAAGTTTGCAAGAACCCTGCGAACAATCCTGGATAAAACCTAAATCATTCCGCCATTTCTTTCAATCACCGGACCATTAATATAGGTTTTTTTGAATACAGCTTTACAATATCTGACTCAAATGGTATTTTAACAAGATCATTAGATGATTGATTTACAAGCATCATCAGGAGTTTTTTATATGAAACACATAGAAATACGGTTTGGAGATAATATTGAGACACATGCTGCTGAAGAAAAATCTTTTGAAGAGCTGTTTCAATCAGTCAATCCCATATTTTGTTTTTCAAAGAGGATCTGGAAGCCCCAGATGGATATATTTGAAACAAGAAATGAGATCATTATCCAGGTTGAGATATCAGGCGTAAGAAAAGAAAACATTGTTATTGAAGTGAGTAACAAAGCAGTCAAGATTTTAGGAAGCAGAGAAAATGATCACTCTGACCGTACAGCCACATACCGGCTTGCTGAAATCCAATTCGGACAGTTTGAGCGGGTTTTATATCTGCCAAGTGTTATTGATGTTGAAAAAGTAACGGCTACATTTTTTAATGGATTTTTGGAGCTTACTTTGGGAAAATTGTTTAGTAAAAATATTAAGCGTAAACAAAATGTTTCCATAGATTTCATTTAAGGCATAGATTTCATTTAAGGCATAGATTTCATTTAAGGCATAGATTTCATTTAAGGCATAGATTTCATTTAAGGCATAGATTTCATTTAAGGCATAGATTTCATTTAAGGCATAGATTCCATAAGGAACCAGATAATAATGGATGACCTCAAGCATCCCTCACGCAGCGTAACATCATATAACATCCCGGACATCATTCCCATTCTTCCCATTGTTGACACCAATCTTTTTCCAAAAATGGTATTGCCACTGGTATTAATTCAAAAAGAAGCAGTTGAGCTGATTGATGAGGCCATGTCCGGTAACCGGATGCTGGGGTTGCTTTTATCCAGGAGATCTGACATTGATTCCAGGCATACGGCAGAGGATCTGCACAGAATCGGTACCGTGGCGATTATTTTAAAAATGTCTAAGATGGAAGACAATAAAGCCCAGCTTTTAATTCAGGGATTAAACCGTTTCAAGGTCAAAAAGTTTTTGCAGGATAAAAAATATATGCAGGCTAAAATTGATATCATGGAAAGCCGGAATGCTGATAAGAGCAAGGAAAACAGGGCGTTGATGGTCAATATCGTTGAGCAATATGAGAAAATTGTAGATCTGTCTCCGGGCCTTCCCTCGGAAATGGGTCATATGATAAAATCATTGCAGGAACCCAATGTTCTTGCAGATATGGTGGCCTCCACCATTAATGCACCTGTTTTGGAAAAACAGAAGGTTATTGAGCTTTTGGATGTCAATAAACGGTTGAGAAAAGTGACCCGGCTGGTCAATGATCAATTGGAGATCCTTGAAATGGGTTCCAAGATCCAGACCCAGGTAAAAGAAGATATGGATAAGCAGCAGCGGGAATACTATCTTCGCCAGCAGCTCAAAGCCATAAAAGAAGAATTGGGTGAAACCGAAAACGAAAGCGTTGAGATAAAAGAATACCGCGCTAAAATAGACGGAAAAGGATTGCTGGAAGAGGCACAAAAAGAGGCGAAACGGGAGTTGCAGCGTCTGTCAAAAATGCATCCGTCATCTTCTGAATATGTGGTGGCCTCAACCTATCTTGACTGGCTGACATCCTTACCCTGGAATGAGAGCTCTGAAGATAACCTTGATATTAAAGAGGCAAGAAAAGTATTGAACAATGACCATTATGGTCTTGAAAAGCCTAAGAAAAGAATTCTTGAATATCTGGCTGTTCGAAAATTGAAAAATGATTCCAGAGGTCCGATTCTTTGTTTTGCAGGTCCTCCGGGAACCGGAAAAACATCCCTTGGCAGATCCATAGCCAGAGCCCTTGGCAGACAGTTCGTCAGGATCGCCTTGGGAGGGGTTCGTGATGAAGCTGAAATCCGGGGTCATAGAAGGACTTATGTGGGCGCACTTCCGGGAAGGATTATTCAGCATTTGAGAAAAGCCGGTACAAAAAATCCTGTATTTATGCTGGATGAGATAGACAAGATGGATTCATCCTATCATGGGGATCCTTCTTCCGCTCTTCTGGAAGTGCTGGACCCGGAGCAGAATTTTTCATTTTCAGATCACTACCTGAATGTGCCCTTTGATCTTTCCGATGTGATGTTTTTAACCACGACAAATGTGCTTCATACGATCCCGGCACCCTTGCGGGACAGGATGGAGGTTCTGGAGCTAAGCGGATATACCCAGGAAGAAAAATTAAAAATTGCCACACGATATCTGATTCCCAGGCAACGGGAAGCCAATGGCCTTAAATCAACCCATATTAAAATTACGTCCGGTGCAGTTAAAATAATTATTTCAGGGTATACAAAGGAAGCCGGTTTAAGAAATCTGGAAAGGCATATCGGATCGGTATGCAGGGGAGTTGCAAGCAAAATTGCCGAAGAGAAAGCCAAAAGTTTTGTTGTGAGGCAAAAAGATCTGCATGAATATTTGGGACCGGCACCCAATATGCCGGACATGGCCCTGAGAATAGAGAATCCCGGGGTTGTTGTGGGGCTTGTCTGGACTCCCTATGGCGGAGAGATTCTTTTTATAGAGGCTGTGGCCATGAAAGGCGGAAAAGGACTTGCCTTAACAGGGCAGCTTGGAGATGTCATGAAGGAATCTGCTTCCACTGCCTTAAGTTTTATCCGGGCCAATGCAAAAAAATTCAAAATAGACGAATCCTTTTTTGGCAGCCATGATCTCCATATCCATGTGCCGGAAGGATCAATTCCCAAGGATGGCCCTTCCGCTGGTGTGGCTATGCTGACCTGTCTTGTTTCCCTGATGACGGGACGGCGTGTGAAAAATCGTTTGGCCATGAGTGGAGAGATTACGCTTAGAGGCGAGATCCTGCCGGTGGGTGGGATCAAGGAAAAGGTTATTGCAGCACACAGGGCAGGAATCAAAAAGATTATTCTGCCGTTATGGAATCAAAAAGATATGGAGGATGTACCGGATAATATAAGAGATTCCATTGAATTCCATTTTGTTGATAAAATGAAAGATGTATTAGAATTAGCACTTGACTGATAATGCTATATATTGCGGAGAGTTTTTTGAAAGCCAGAACCCAGATCCTGATATTGCTAGCACTTACTTTTTTTGGATGCTCAGCCACCCTTGATAGCACATATGATCCTATCCATAGTCCTTCTTCAAAATCATCAACATATAAGACAGGTCCGTATTCATCCACTGGACAAAAGACCCCTGCAACCCAGAAATCCTATAAAATAAAAGGGGTTCGGTATACCCCGATTGCCAGCGCCAGCGGATTTGTTCAGACAGGTATTGCTTCCTGGTACGGCAGAAAATTTCATGGCAGAAAAACTTCCAATGGTGAAGTTTACAACATGTATGCCATGACAGCTGCCCACAAAACACTTCCCATGAATACCTGGGTTAGTGTTCATAATCTTAAAAATAACCAGAAGATCGTGGTAAGGATCAATGATCGGGGGCCGTTTGTCTATGGAAGGATCATAGACCTGTCTTACACAGGGGCAAAACGTATCGGGATAGTAGGCTCCGGAACCACAAAAGTAAGGGTGACCGCCCTTGGAAGGGCCACATCATATTCCGAGCAAACAAAGGCTCCTATTGCTTTTAAACCCGTTGACTACTGGAAAGGCAATTTTACGGTTCAGGTGGGGGCATTTCAGGTCAAGGCCAATGCCCAAAACTATCGGTATAAATTATCAAAAAGTTATCAAAATGCCCATATTGCTCCTTTTACCGATGGCCGAGGGACCTTTTACCGGGTCAGAATTGGCAGGTTTACCAATTTGAAGGATGCCGAAAGGTTCAGTGAAAAAATCATTACACAGGGTTTTAGCAGTGCCTTTGCAGTTGCAGAATAAAGAAAAGAAATCATGAGATATATCGTTTTCCTGGATCGGGACGGGGTCATTAATATTGATTCTTCCGAATATATTAAAACCGGTAATGGGTCAACGGCTGCGCACCAGCTTTCCTGCAAAGGCATCACGCCTGATTTTATCGGCTCAGATCTTTATGAGACCGCCCTTTGGATCATTAAAAATGTGAAGATTTAAATGATCACCATCAAAGGAATTTTAGAGCGGCTCACTTATCAGAATCCGGACAACCATTATACGGTTGCGAAACTTCGCATCGCTAAAATCAGTGATCCTGTCACCCTTGTGGGGTATCTTGCCGGGGTGGTTGAAGGCGAAAGTCTTGAAGTCTCAGGAAAATGGACCACCCACCCCAAGTATGGAGACCAGTTTAAGGTAGAGGTTTACAAGGTTATTTTGCCTGCCAGTGTTTCAGGGATCCGTCAATATATAGGATCCGGTATGATTAAAGGCATCGGTAAATCTCTGGCTGATAAAATAGTGGATCATTTTAAAGAAAAAACCCTGGATATCATTGAAAATGAACCGGATAAGTTAAAGCGAATTCACGGTATCGGGGAGGCAAAGAAAAAACTCATTGAGCAGGCATGGAACAAGCACCATGCTGTCAGGCGGGTCATGCAGTTTCTCCAGGAAAAGGAAGTGGGCGTGTATCATGCTGCCAGTATCCTTCAAACCTATGGGTCAGGGGCCCTGAATATTTTGGAGCATGATCCTTATACCATTGCAAAGGATATCCCAGAGATAGGGTTTGCCATAGCGGATATGATTGCCATGAAGGCAGGGGGAAAAAAGGATGATGAGAACCGCCTTCAGGCTTGTCTGATCCATAGCTTGTTGTTGTTTGAACAGGAGGGACATGTCTATGGATTAAAAAAAGAATTGTTTAAAGTATGCTCAAAAACATCGGGTGTGGAACCAGATAAGTTTGAGCAGGCGTTAGAAGCATCAATTGATTCGGATGAAGTAAGGACAGAAACCGATGAAGAAGATGTAAAAGTCTATCTTTCAAGACTTTACAGAGCTGAATTTGGTATTGCATCAAGGATGAAAGCCATTTTATCCATGCCTGTCACATCTCATCAAATTCGCAAAGATCAAATTCTTGAAGAGGTGCTGTCAAAACTTGCCATAAAATTATCCCCAGAGCAATTGAGTGTTGTCAATAATGTGCTGCATGAAAAAATTGTAGTAATCACAGGGGGGCCTGGAACCGGTAAAACAACCCTGATACGGGCATTGTGCGAAGTCTTCAAAATGAAGAATTTAAAGGTGGTTTTGAGTGCTCCCACAGGAAGAGCTGCCAGACGCCTTTCCCAGGTAACCGGAAAAAAAGCCTTTACCCTTCACAAGCTTTTGGGATTTGATTTTGAAAATCAGACATTTGAAAGAAATTTTGCCAATCCTTTGGAATTGGATGTGTTTGTTGTGGATGAAACCTCCATAAAGGATACCCTTCTCATGTACCGGCTTATTGAAGCCATGCCCATAAGTGCAAGCCTGATTCTTGTGGGAGATACATTCCAATTGCCTTCTGTGGGTCCCGGTAATGTATTGTCTGATATTATTGAATCTGACCGTGTAAAGGTTTTTTCTTTAACAAAGATATTCCGACAGGCCAAACAAAGTCCTATTATCATGTATGCCCACAAAATCAGAAATGGAGAGATGCCGGATTTTCAAAAAATCGAATCTGGTAAATTGTCAGAGTTTTATTTTATTGAGAATCAGAGACCTGAAAAAGTGGTGGAAACCATTCTGGAGCTTTGTTCAAAACGGGTGCCCAAGGCATTTCCCCACATTGATGAAATACAGGTTTTAACTCCCATGCATCGGGGGGAGGCCGGTACCATCAATCTGAACCAGCAGCTTCAAAGGGTATTAAATCAATCTAAGGGTGGTATTGAGGCGGGGAGTTTCACGTTTAAACCCAATGACAAGGTCATGCATCTGAAAAATAATTATGAAAAAGATGTGTTTAACGGGGATATCGGTATCGTTTATGAAGTTATTAAATCTGAAAGCCGTGTTCTGGTTGATTATGACGGGCGTATTGTTGAATATGACATTCTGGAGCTGGATGAACTCACCCTGGCATATACCATATCCGTCCATAAATCCCAGGGAAGTGAGTATGCCGCCGTCATTATCGCACTGACAACCGCCCACTTCCCCCTGCTGCAAAGAAATCTTTTATACACGGCCATGACCCGGGGCAAAAACCTGGTGATCATTGTGGGATCATCTAATGCCCTTAAAATAGCATTGAATAATAATAAAACTGCTTTGCGCCTCTCAGGTCTTAAACAAAAATTGAGGATCCCGTAAACTTCTTCAATTTGATGTTATTGATGACATTTGTTGCAATGAGTGGGACCATTTTTCATAGGTGGTGTACTGGCTTTAATTTTACCGGATTTTATCAGCATTTTTTCTTGTTTGCTAAGACTTCGATGACAACCGATGCAGGCTTTATGATAAGCTGCCATAAAATACCGGGTATTTTTTGGATCATTAATATTCCTGGTCTTTTCAGCAGCCTCCAATTGATCATGGCAGCCCGATGTGGTGCAATTTTGAACCGGATTGCTTCCATCCCACTTATGGTGGCAGGTTTGACAAGCCTGGTCAAAATGAATTCCATGGGGAAATTCTACTGAAGACCGTTCTGCCTCTCTGCCATCGGGTGCTGTAAGTGTCATTGTGCCAAGCGGTATGGAAAGAGAATCAATCGAATTTTCTACAGCCACAGGGGTTGCGGGGTGACACCCATCACAGGCAATGGGGCCGGTGGTCTGGGGCGTTGCGTTCTGCTCGGAATTCCCTTGTTTTTTCAGGTTTTTTATTTCTTCTAGTTGACTGCGGTGGCAGCCTCGGCATGCCTTGTGATAGGCGCCGGTAAGTGAGATAATCTTTTTATTTTGTGATGGTTTTCCGCTGGGTGGTGAGGGTTTTAATTTTTCATGACAGCCTGAGGATGTGCAGCCTTTCACAGGACTAAACTGGTCCCATTCATGATGGCAGGCCATGCAGGAAAATTTAAAATGTGCTGAATGAGAAAAATTAACCGGTGACTTTTCTGTCTGAAAATGTGCAGGTGCTTTGAGGGTCATTGTTCCTAATGGAAGTTGGAGATCACCCCGGGTGTCCTGTGCAAATAAAAGAGAGGTACCTGTTATAAAAATGATGGCAGAGTAAAATACAAAAAAGAAGTATCGTTTCATTGTATTTCTCCGGTTAAAATTATCTTCACCTTTATTTTGCTTTATAGTAAATGTATTCTTATGAGCCTCTTGCAGAAA
>JAGLFI010000160.1 GCA_023144585.1 Desulfobacula sp.
AAAAATAGTTAATCTTGATTTTTTTAACACTATTATAGATATTAGTCAGATAGTTGAAACAAAAAAATTTGGAGAATGGATCAAATATCTTTATGAAACGGAAAGAAGGCTGGCATCAAACTGCACACTAAGATTAACATTGGACAGATTTTTCCTTAAAATTGTTACTAACAAAGGAAAGTTGATTTATGATTAAAGTTGCTGGTGTTAAATTTAAAACAGCAGGGAAAATATATGATTTCAAAAGCAATGCGTTTGTGCTGAAAGAAGGAGACTCTGTAATCGTAGAAACTGAACAGGGTCTTGGATTTGGCAAAATCGCCATCCCTCCGGTTGAAATTGAAAATGTTGAAAAAAAATTAAAACAAATTCTCCGCATTGCCACCACAGAAGATTGTCTTAGAAGAGAAGAGATAAAAAAACTTGAGAAAAGAGCCTTTGATTTTTGCATTCAATGCATCAATGATCTAAATCTTCTCATGAACCTGTTCAGTGTTGAATGTACCTTTGACCGAAACAAGTTGACTTTTTTTTACACTGCTGACGGCAGGATTGATTTCAGAGAATTAATCAAACTTCTGGTAAAAAGATTCACTATTCGGATTGAAATGCGCCAGGTCGGGATTCGGAATCTTTCAAAACATTGCGGTGGTATTGGTAAATGCGGAAGAGAACTTTGCTGTTCTTCCTTTATGCATACCTTTGAGCCGGTTTCCATCAAAATGGCAAAAGAGCAGGGACTCTCTTTGAATCCCACAAAAATTTCCGGGGTTTGCGGCAGGTTAATGTGCTGTCTGACCTTTGAAAACGAAACCTATAAAAGCCTCAAACGCCAGATGCCCAAACTGGGTAGAAGGATCACCATAGAAGAAGGCAAAGGAAAAGTTATCCGGCAGAATGTGGTGAAAGAGAGCATCACTATTCGTTTAGAAGATAATACCGAGATAGAAAAAACCATCCGACAACTGGAGACGAAATAACAGGATCTACAAAACAATGAAAACAAAAAAGCAATTTTTCACAACCCCCATATATTATGTCAATGCCAAACCCCATCTGGGGCATGCATATACCTCCATTGCTGCTGATGTTGCAACAAGATTCAAACAGATGGATGGTGTTGAAACTTTTTTTCTAACCGGAACAGATGAACACGGAGATAAGATTGTTCAGGCAGCCCAAAGCAAAAAAACAACACCAAAAGAATATGCAGATAATATCAGTAAACTTTTTGAAGATCTATTGCCAATATTAAATGTCAAAAATAATTATTTTATCAGAACAACAGATCCGAATCATATCAAGGTGGTCAACAATGTTCTTTCAAAAATTTATGACTCGGGAGATATCTATTTTTCAAGCTATGAGGGACTGTATTGTTTCGGGTGTGAACGGTTTTATCAGGAAAGAGAACTTGTCGATGGTAAATGTCCGGACCATGGAGTTGCGCCAAAAATCATCAAGGAATCCAATTATTTTTTCAAGATGAGCAAATACCAGGAATGGCTGATCAACCACATCAAAACCAATCCTGATTTTATCACACCGACTCAGTACAAGAATGAAATTCTTTCTTTTTTAAAAGAACCCCTGGAAGATCTTTGCATTTCCCGTCCAAAATCCCGGCTGACCTGGGGAATCACCCTGCCCTTTGACGAAGATTATGTTACCTATGTATGGTTTGATGCCCTTGTAAATTACATTTCAGCGCTGGAATACCCTGATGGCAACCTCTTTAAAAAATTCTGGCCGGGTACCCGCCATTTTGTGGCCAAGGACATTATCAAACCCCATGGGATTTACTGGCCCATCATGCTGAAAGCTGCCGGTATCCAAATTTATAATGGATTGAATGTTCACGGATTCTGGAATGTGAAAGGCAGTAAAATGTCAAAAAGTATCGGTAATGTAACAGATCCTGCACAGGTGATAGATACTTACGGATTGGATCAGTTCCGGTATTTTCTCATGAGAGAGATGGTCTTTGGTCTGGATGCTAATTTTACCCCGGAAACTATTGTATCAAGAATCAATTCGGACCTTGCCAATGATCTTGGCAATCTTTTTTCAAGAGTTCTCTCCATGAACGACAGATATTTTAAAGGTACTGTTAAAGGCCCGGATCCTATCATTGAAAAAGAGAAAAACCTCTCTCTGACCAAAGATGCACAAACTGCCATTGATGGATTTCAACAAGCCATGTCTGTCTGCGCTTTTCATAAAAGTCTTGAATCCATCTGGCAATTTATCAGTACAATGAATAAATACATTGATACTACTGCACCATGGACGCTTGCCAAGGATAAAACAAATAATGATGAGCTTGCAACTATACTATATAACCTGATGGAAGGTTTGAGAGTTGTTTCATGCCTGATTTACCCTGTCATGCCCCAGACATCTTTAAAAATGCAAAAAACCCTCGGTATAGAAAAAGAGGAAGAAAACTTTTACACTTTGGAAGAGATCCCTTTGTGGGGGCAGATTAAACTTGAATCACACATTCCAAAACCTGAAATCATGTTCCCAAGAATTGACACTAAAAAGAAATAATCCGGGTATTAATTTGAGTACTTATAAACAAGAAAATTCCTGGCGGGATTTCCAGTCAGGCTATATTATAAAGAAAAAGAAAAAAGCCTCCTTTTCCAAATTCATAAAAACAACTGCAGGATTATCAATTATATTGGGTCTAATTTCAGCTGTTTTTATTATCAAATTTCTACTGTTTAACAATCAGGAAACTTTGCAAAAAATTGATAGTGACAAAAAACCCAGTGTGTCAGAAAGTCAAATTGAAAAACAAAACTATTTATCAAAGAAACAGTTAAATAACATAATCAGTAAAACAAATTTTATCAGCACTGATAAAAATATCTTTTTTGTGGATACCCCCGAAGAAAGCTATAAAATCACATCAAGCATTGACGTTGATCTACAGGGATTTTTATTGTCAAAAATGGCAAAACTAAAAACTCTCACAAGGGGAAAACCACAAAGGATTGCCATTGTTGTCATGCAGGCAGATACAGGAAAAATTATTGCCATGACAGGCTTTGATCTTGATGACCAGGATGCCAACCCATGTCTTGCCTCCAACTATCCTGCTGCAAGTATTTTTAAAATTGTAACGGCTTCAGCAGCTGTGGAGAGCCTGAATTACAACCCTGGAACACAATTGTATTTTAATGGGAATAAATACACTCTTTATAAAAGACAATTAAAGGATGTAAAAAATAGATATACCTATAAAATCTCATTTTCATCAGCTTTTGCAGAATCTATAAACCCTGTTTTTGGTAAAATCGGAAAAAATTACCTGGGGCAAGCCAAACTTGAATCTTTTGCCAATGCTTTTGGCTTTAACAAATCTGTGAATATGGAATTGCCCTTTATGTCCGGCAATTTTAAAACAAATGATGAAAAGTATCATCTTGCTGAACTTGGATGTGGATTTAACCATGACACTACTATTTCACCAATCTTTGGTGCCATGATTGCTTCGGCTGTTGTAAATTCAGGAAATATGATGCTGCCGGGGATTATTGAACATGTAACAGACTCTGACGGTACAATTATCTATAAAAATCAAACAACAAAACACCTTGCGGCCATAAAGCCCCATACTGCTGAAACAATGGTGCAACTCATGCAAAAAACAATATCAAAAGGAACTGCAAAAAAAACTTTCAGAGGTGCTTCAAAGGATAAAATCCTTTCAAAATTAATCATTGGCGGTAAAACAGGTTCATTGTATAACAGAGAGCATTCCGTTAAATATGACTGGTTTACCGGTTTTGGAAAAGACAAAAAAACAAAAGAAATAATTGCTTTATCTGTTGTAGTAGGTCATAGGAAATATATAGGGACAAGAGCCCCATCCTATGCAAAAATGATTTTAAAGCAGCACTTTAAATAACCGCCATGTGGCGGATC
>JAGLFI010000161.1 GCA_023144585.1 Desulfobacula sp.
TAAAATCAGGTGATGGATTTGCCAATTCCTGATTAACCCACCGTCTTTTTTCATAGTTAATAAATCCCTGGAATTAACTTTTTAGTTCTCTTAGCATATTCTTCAAACTCTTTACCGTATTTAGATGCCAGGTATCTATCAAGCCGAGGAATTATAAAACAAACAAAATTTAATGCCATGACGAATGGAATGAATAACATTGAGAACTGAAGCGTAATCAGAGCAAAACCTATAAAAAGAAAAATATCACCGAGATAATTGATATGCATGGAATATTTGAACAATCCCTCAGTGTAGATTTGTCCTTTATTTTCATTCTGCTTTTTCCAAACATATCTTGTGTATTCCGAATATGTATTTAGCCATGAACCGAACAGATATAAAAATATACTAAAATAATCCATAATCCCAATCGGTTGATTGCTGTTACCGCCTACTTTGGCAAAAGAAAATAATGCAAATGACATCAGACCTGAAACTACGAGCATCTCACTCCACTCCATTTTACGTTTAAGGAAAATAAATACAGTGATAAATAATCTCGAAATATAGAAAAACAAACAAAATATCAGAACAGCTTGACGTGTAAAATTACCGCCTATTGCATATGGCTTTAACCAGGAAGCCAGTTCACTCACATCTTTTAACGTTAAGTAGCTGACCAAAAGACTCACAGTAATAATAAAGGCCATAAATAAAAGTTTCGGGAAAAGTGAAAAATTATGTTCGTCTTTAAATATCATTTTAGCCTCCATCCAGCATAAGTATAATTCACCAAATAGTTTCTCAATAAGACCTGATACATTAAATATCCTCATAAAAGGAATCGTTTATAAAAGTTCAAAGCCAGCAAAGAAAATACTGTCGGTTTTTAATATTGGTTGGTTTTCAAGAGTACCAGGGTGCAGGCTTCAACCACTTCAATCCCAGCTGTTTTTAATTGGTCATATACAACTTTGTTTTCTGTGTTCGGATTAAAAATCACCCGCTTGGGGGCTAATTTAACTATGTCTTTGATGATAGCATCTTGTTTTGCTGCCCCCACATACAAAGTGACAGTGTCAATTTTTTCTGGAATATCCACAAGCCTTTGATATACTTTCTTGCCTTCTATCTTTTCATGCTTTGGTGCAACCGGTATCGGGTTGTGTTGGTATTCACCCAAAAGCCGGATGGCCTTATTGGAATATCGCTCCTGTTTCGGGCTTGCCCCGATGACGGCAACATTTTCCATGACAAGGTTCCTTATTGGTAGAATTATTTTTAGTTGTCTGAATTTTTAACCCTATTCAAGGAAATTCATGGTGGTCGGAACAGGTAAAATCAAATTCAAACTGTATGGTGTCCGTTCATTGAAGGAAAAACGTAGAATCGTTAAATCCATTATCAACCGGATTAAAAACAAGTTCAATATCTCCATTGCGGAAACCGACTATAATGACAGTCATGCGTGGGAACAAATTGGCTTTTCAATCATCGGTAACGATTCAGGGGTGGTGAATTCAAAAATAGACAAGATGTTTACTTTGGCCGATGATATGGGTCTTGCACAGATTACAGACACTCAAATGGAGATCATTCATCTGTCATGACACGCTCAATGATAGACACGATTTCATCCACATCATCAGGAAAAACTTCGAAAAGCCATATCTTCTGGGGGTAGATCATCACATTAGAGCCCTTGGCACAAACCCCCATACATCCTGAAGTGGAGATTCTAACCTTTCCTTTCCAGCCTTTTTCGTTAATAGTGCCCTTCAATTTTGATTTAATAAGCTGGCTATTATTGTCTGTACACGATTTTCTTTTTCCACCACGATCATTGGTACAAATAAAAACATGGAATACGTAGGGTGTTTCGTTTTGTTTTAGCATTATAAAATCCTTTTTTTATATTTCTGACATCTTTCGGGTTGGCAACTCCCCTGACAGGTTAAACGATTCTCTTGGGCATGGGGGGTACTTTTTCCCCGGCAAGCACATAGCCGCCGTCAAGCCTTAAAACACTGCCCGTCATATAGGGTGCATCTTTAATAATATACAGGCAGGCTTTAACCGCATCCTCTATGGTTCCTGTTCGATTCAACAACGTGTGATCGATCAAAGACTGCTTTTCACCTTCCGTGAGGACTTGAGTCCAACCCCATGTACCTTTCGCATGCCGGGTATCAAAAATACCCAACATAATTTCATTAACCCGGATATGGGGAGCCCCCAGGCGGGCCCAGGTTTCCGTAAGACTTGAAATGCCCCGGTTGGCAGCAGCATAGCCGTCATTAAAAACAAGTGCGGCAGGGCCTGATCGCCCTACAATACCTGCGATGGAAGATATATTGATGACCACGGCCTCCCTGGCCTTTTTCAGCAGGGGAAAGACAGAAGTGAACACCCATTGTTTGGCTTTAAGAGTGGTTGCAATTTCAAGATCCCATTGATCTTCAAGATATTCACCGTGAACTGTGGGCCAGCCACCCCGTTCAATATTGTTAATCAAGATATCCAGGCGGCCATATTTTTCTTCAATACGGAAAACCAGCATTTCAATATCTTTAATATTGCACAAATCGGCTGAGATGATCATGTGGTCGGTTTTGGATGCTGAAAAATCTTTTTCCATACTATCAAAAGCATCTTCCCAGTCATGGCGGGTTAATACAAGGCGCGCACCTTCATTGGCCAGGGCAAGACCTATTCCCTTGCCAATACCCTTAACTGCCCCAAGAACCAGGGCGACTTTCCCTTTAATTTTCATGAAATCTATTCTCCAAATGTGGCCTTTATTCCGAACAGCATAAATTTCACCCAGTCAATACCGAAATTCAGCAATGCTTCATCATCTGTTTTGATTTTTTTTAAGAGATTTTCGGGAAGACCGCATTCCTTTAAAAGGTCTTTTTCAACAATCTGTGCCCGGAACTCATCCAGATCATACAAGCCCAGATAAAACATATCAGACTGAGCCCCTTCAAGCTTGCCGGGTATAATCTGATTTTTTAGGCTGATCAATTCCATGAGTCGATCATTTTCTTTATTGTGTCTGTCCACATCCTGGCCTTTAAGCCATTCTTCAACGGTCTGCCCGGTCTTTTTGCCGAATCCTTTACAATGTGGTTCTTCAATCAGAGCAAAGTATTGGGTAATCTCCCCTGTCTCCCTTGACCTTGCAATGGCCCGGGCCAGAGGATACATCCGGCAGGAGCCTGGCCTGTCCTCATAGACAGAACAGCCTTTAGGAGTGACAAAAGGACATTCATATCCCGCATCCGGGTTGGGTTTAAATTCGATGACCGGCAAACCCGAACCCGGCCCGTAATGCAAAGAGGTATAGTCCTTTAAAAAAACCTGTGAGGATATTCCAAGATTATTTTTCAATCGTAAAATATCATAGGGTGTCAGTGCCTGGTTCAAATCACGGCAGCAGTCATTAAAACATTCATTTTCAAAATTGCAGTTAAAATGCATCAAATTTTCAAGACGAATCGGTATCATATCTTCTGACATTTGTTTTCCTTTTGTCTATTTGAACACTATTTTTTGTTTCCTATAGATTATCAGTATTTTTTTTAGATTTCCAGTCTCTTTTTACTTTGAGGTGTCTACTATATATTGTATTTTATCTTATTGATATTTAATACATATTGATATTTTGGCCGATAGCAGAAACAATTAAAAAATAGGGCCAATCTTTTTTGAAAAATTCTTGACAAAAAGAGTTAGAGAGTGCTATTTCGATAACGTTTATGTAAAGCTTGGATTAGTATTTGGTTTTATTTTTTTATGATCTTAAAGCTGACTTAAGAATTACCAGGCTGAACGATAAGGTTTACAGCCTGTTTTTTGAAATAAAAAATAGTAGCACAACGGTATTGTGCAATTTGATTAACTTAAATTATGGAGGTATTTTAAATGCCATCTT
>JAGLFI010000162.1 GCA_023144585.1 Desulfobacula sp.
CAACCAGGAAAAAGAACACGCCAAACGATTTTTCAAATTTCTTGAAGGTGGAGAACTCGAGATAACGGGTGCATTCCCTGCAGGCGTGGTTGGAACAACGCTTGAAAATCTCAATGCTGCTGCTGCAGGAGAAAAATTTGAATGGACAACAATGTATCCTGATTTTGCCGCAACTGCCAGAAAAGAAGGTTTTGATGCCGTTGCCATGGTATTTGAAATGATTTCGGTTGCAGAAAAACAGCATGAAAAAAGATATGCGGAACTAGCTGCTGATATCGCAAACGGAACCGTATTTAAAAAAGAAAGCAGCACAAAGTGGAGATGTCGAAACTGCGGATATGTCCATGAAGGAAAAGAAGCCATTGGGATGTGCCCGGCCTGTGCCCATCCACAGGCTCATTTTGAGCTGCTTGCTGAAAACTGGTAAAATTTAATACTAGTGCGATCATAAGGGGTAAAATAGCTTTCATTGAATCATCAAAAGTATTTGCCCCTTAATTTATTCTGACAATTATTGATTAATTGACAAAGAATAATAAGACCATATATTTATAAAAATATTTTTTTAACCATAAACTTAATTTTAGGACGGTTGTCATGACACAGAATATAATTGAAATTGATGATGATTCCTTTGAGGATAAAGTTCTCAAATCAAATAAACCTGTAATGGTAGATTTCTGGGCACCCTGGTGTGGTCCTTGTAAGGCCATTGCCCCGACTGTTGACGCCCTTGAAAAAGAGTACGGCGACAAAATGACATTTGTAAAAGTAAATGTTGATGAAAATCCGATCGCCCCGAGCAAGTTTGGTGTTCAGGCAATTCCCACCCTGATTTTCTTTAAAAACGGTGAAATAGCGGATCAAATCACCGGTATGGTTGCCAAGGAAAAACTTGAAGAAACTATTCAAGGAATTGTATAAGGGGGCTATCATGGCAAAGACTGACTATGATCTTGTAATTATTGGTGCCGGTCCTGCCGGTCTGACAGCAGGAATCTATGCTGCCAGGGCAAGGATGAATGTCCTTCTTCTAGAAAAAGCCGTACCAGGTGGTCAGATCCTGGTAACCGACTGGATTGAAAACTATCCCGGGTTTCCAGAAGGCATTTCAGGTTTTGATCTTGCCGAGAAAATGAAAACCCAGGCTGAAGAACTGGGCTTGAGGATTGAAACGCTTGAGGTCCATTCCCTTAATCTTTCCGAAGAATTAAAAGAAATTGTTCTAAAAGACAAAAGCATTACAACTAAAAGCCTGATTATTGCATCCGGTGCCTCTCCGAGAACGCTTGGCATTGGCGAGGACAAATTCATTGGAAAAGGCGTCTCTTTTTGTGCCACATGTGATGCACCTTTTTTCAAAGAGAAAACACTCGTTGCCATTGGAGGGGGAGATACAGCCGTCCAGGAAGCCATCTACCTGACAAAATTTGCCCAGAAAGTATATCTGGTTCACAGGAGGGATGAGCTTCGCGCTGCAAAAATACTCCAGGAAAGAGCCTTTGCAAATGACAAAATTGAACTTGTCTGGGACAGTATTCCAACCGGTATCGAAGGATTTTTCGGTGTAGAGAGTGTCAAAATAAAAAATGTAAAAACCAATGAAGAAAAAACCCTGAAGGCGGACGGCTGTTTTATCTGGGTTGGCATTTTACCCAACACCTCTTTTTTAAATGATGCCGTTGAGACAGATGAATTTGGATTTATTCGATCTGGTGCAAACATGCAGACATCTGTTCCGGGAGTATATGCTGTCGGCGATGTAAGAAACACCCCTTTAAGACAGATCGTAACTGCGGTGGGTGATGCTGCTATTGCTGCTGTTTCTGCAGAACACTTTATTGAGAATGCTTAAATAAATATGAAAAATCTACTTTTATTCTTTATAGTTGCTTTGCTGCTTTGTGGATGTTCTCTGTTTGAAACATCCAATGAAATGGAAAAGAGCGCTCAAGAGCTTGTTTCCGAAGGATCTTCCGCCTTTGTTGACGAAGATTACAAAACAGCGGTAAAAGCCTATACAGACTTAAAAGACTGGTATCCGTTCAGCAAGTATGCCATTTTGGCCGAGCTTAAAATTGCCGATGCACATTATCATCTTGAAGAGTATGATGAAGCGATTCTTGCCTATGAAGAGTTTGAAAAAATGCATCCGAAGAACGAAGCCATTCCCCATATAATTTATCGAACCGGGCTTTGCTGGTTTAACCAGATGGGAACGATAGACAGGGATCATACCCCTGCTAAAAACAGCCTGATCCAGTTTAACCGCCTTATTGACCAGTTTCCTAAAAGTGAATATGTTCAAAAGGCAAAAGAAGATATTAAAGCCTGTATGGATAACCTTTCAGGACATGAACTCTATGTTGCCAATTTTTATTTTAAAACAAAAAAATATAAAGCCGCATTAAAAAGATATGAGTATCTTGTTGAGAACTATCCTGAATCAAAGGAAGCCCAGGAAGCATTGAATAAAATTCCGGGCTGCCGGGATCTGGCAAACAAAAATTAATCTTTTCTTTACTTTTATTTGTTTTTGATATATTAATTTTAGGTTATTTTTTGTTTAAAAAGATTTTTTAGGAGTATAACAATGTCGAAAGAATGTGCTATTTGCGGAAAAAAACCAATGACCGGCAATAATGTCAGCCATGCCCATAATCTGAATAAGAGAAGATTTAATCCAAACCTTCAAAGAGTGCGTGCTGTTATTAAACAAGGTTGTGTTAAAAGAATAGACGTATGTACCAGTTGTATTAAAGCAGGAAAAGTAATTAAGGCGCCATAGGGAGCCATCGGTCACTCGTTTCTGATGATCCGTTTGACATCAATAACTTTTTTCACTTTTCTGATTTCCGACATGATTTTTCGAAGCTGATCAGTGCTTTCAACCAGAAGTGTAAAATAAAATAAACCGGCACCTGTTTCCTGGATTTCGGTTTTTGCGCTTAAAATATTTGATTTGTATTTACTGATAACAGAGGCAATATCTGCCAGGAGCCCAAACCTGTCATTCGTCCGGACCTTGATACTGGCAGGATAGGATTCTGTAAAATCATCACTCCATTGGACTTCGATCTGGCGCTCATTGCTCAATTTCATGACATTTAAGCACCCTTTCCGATGAATAGTTACTCCCTGACCCTGGGTGATGTAACCGATAATACGGTCTCCTGGAAGGGGGTTGCAGCATTTTGAAAACCTGACAAGAATATCATTAAGCCCTTTTACGATAATACCCGTGCTCTCTTTTTTCTTACGCCTTCCAACCAGTTTGTGAAGAATGCTTTCTTCTTTGGCTTCCTGTTTTTCAAATTCAGGCAGCGCTTTATTAAAAACCTGTAATGGTGTGAATTTTCCAAAGCCCACATGGGCAATCAGATCATCCACTGTTTTAAATCCATAGGTATCAGCAACCTTTTTTATTTCACCTGATTTAACCATGGCATTGAAATTTTGATTTTTCTTTCTGAATGTCTTTTCACACATCTCACGTCCCAAAGAATAGCTTCTCTCGTTTTCCCTGGCATTGATCCAAGACCGTATTTTTGTTCTGGCCTTTACAGTTTTTACAAAATTGAGCCAGTCAGGACTTGGGGTATGACCTTTGGTTGTGATAATTTCTATTTTATCTCCGGTTTTCAGCTGATAGGTGAGCGGCATAAGCTTTCCGTTGACCTTTGCTCCTGTGCATGTTGCACCGACTTCGGAATGTATCTTATAGGCAAAGTCTACAGAAGTGGCTTTTTGGGGCAGGGTCTTGATCTCTCCCTGGGGTGTGAACACATATATTTCATCAGGGTATAGATCAATTCGGACATTTTCTAAAAATTCATCCGGATCATTATAATTTTCCTGATTTTCTACAAGATTCCTGATCCAGGCAAACAGCTCTCCGGTACTTTCATCAACCTTTG
>JAGLFI010000163.1 GCA_023144585.1 Desulfobacula sp.
AAATAGTCACCGAGAATTGCTGATTCGCAAGTTTGATCTATATATACCAGATGTTATGCATTTTGTAAATCAGATTTTAAATCCTTTGCACCGGCCGGTCAGGCACTATTTAAGTTCAAATTTTACAGGAATTTTGACCCACATTTCCTGGGGAATACCATTGTTTTTACCGGGTTCAAAGAACCAGTGTTTAACAGTTTTAACCGCCTGGCGATCAAGGGAGTTATAACCACTTGACTTGAAAATTTTTAAAGAGGAAATTTTTCCTTTTTCTGAGACCAGCACCATTAGTTCAACAATTCCCTGGTAACCTCTTCTCTGAGCGATCACAGGATAAGCAGGCAAAGAATTTTTTTTGTAAAGTAGTTTTGCAAATTCAATATGTGCTTGTTTGATAGTTTCTTTTTTTTCAGCTTTAATCTGTTCGGGTTCAGCCACTGCTGCTTTAACAGTGATTGTCTTAACAGGAGTTAAAGGCTTCTTAGTTAGTTCTTTTTGCTTGTGAATGACAGGTTTGTTCTGTTTTGCTTTTTTGGGAAGTTTAACCAGGTTTTTTTTTTTAAGAACAGGGCTGCTTTTTTGTTTCGGGGTAAAAGTTACGGCCTGTTTCGGATTAGGTTTGGGTTCGGATTTTTTTTTGATTACCGGCTGCCTGTAGGAGAGGGTAACCATAACCGATTTGACCATAATCGATTTAATTGGGGGGGGTAAAATCTCATTATTTTTTTTTATTATGGAAGGAATTAATATCATCAGGGCAATATGAAAGCTTATGGCAATGACAGCAGATAGTATGATACGGTTCATCTTTAATTTTGATCTTCAGGATCAGCCTGCAGGGAAATCTGATTCAATCCAGCCTGTCTGATTCTGTCTAAAACTTTAAAAAGATATTGATAGGAGATGGTTTTATCTGCAAAAAGAAGAATTTCCGGTTTCTTTTCTTTTTTTGCCTTTTGCTTAAGGATATGGGTTAGATGTTCCAGATCAACCGGGTCTTTGTTAATAAAAATTAAATTATCTTTATTTATGGTGACTGACAAAACTATATCTTTTTCAGGTTTTAGCACTGTCGATTCAGGCAGAGAGATCGGCATGCCTTTGTGTACTGCCATGGAAAGCATGGTATAGATAAAAACAACTAAAAGAAGGAAAACAACATCAATCAAAGGAAGCATCTCAATCCTGGGTTTATTGTTTTCAGGTAAGCGTATCTTCATTTTTTTTCTTCCAAGGTGTTTGTTTTGACAGCTAAGATCTGTTCATAAACAATTTCAAAGCTGGTGGCATATTTTTCCATGATCCCTGCTGCGCGCTTGATTCTTGAGTTGAAATAGTTGTAGGGGAAAACCGTTATGATGGCAATAGACAGACCTGCTGCAGTGGTTATCAGGGCCTGGGCAATACCGCCGGTTACCGCCTGGGGATTTTCAATTCCTGATGCTCCCAGCATATCAAATGAAGTGATGATTCCCATAACAGTGCCCAGTATGCCCATAAGCGGAGCAACGGTAATCATGGTGTCAAGCACACCCATAAATCTTTGCATCCGGTTTATCTCGTCTGCCGCAGATGATTCCATGGCCTTGATCAAAGAATATTCACGATGAAGAATGCCGCTGATAATCATTCTGATCACATAATTTTGTGATCCTGAGGCCTTTTGCCGAACAAGATCCCAATCACCTTTCCGGGTAAGCGTTAAAACTTCATCCACAAGTTTCTGGTTTCTCTCCATGCCAATCCCAATCCAGAAAAAACTTCGCTCAATGATAATGGTCAAAGTAATCATTGAGCAGAATAACAAGGGATACATGACCGGTCCACCATTATGAAATATTTCAATCATAAGATTATATTCTCCTTATTTATTTAAAGCGTTTTGGGTAATCAGAAATATACAGGGTCTTTTTGACACAGAATTTTGCTGGATGCTTACTTTTGTATTGTACACTTCCTGTATTGATTTTTCAGACAGGACCTGTTCGCAGGTTCCGGTTTTATATATTTTGCCATTTTTTCCATTGAGCAGAACAAGTCTGTCAGAGTATTCTGCTGCCAGGTTCAAATCGTGAAGCACTATTAGTACGGTTAGGGCGAGCGTTTTTTTGAGAGAGCTTATCAATTCGAGAATTTGAATCTGGTGTGTAATATCAAGATGAGATGTGGGTTCATCAAGAATGAGAAGCTGTGGCTCCTGGGTTAAAGCCCTGGCAATGGCTGCCAGTTGTCTTTCTCCGCCGCTTATATTATTGATCGACGCATCCTTAAGTTTTAAAATACCGGTAAGTTCCATATATTTATGGGCAAGGGCAATGTCTTTAGCGGTTTCAAAGAATTGATATTTTTTAAAAAAAGGCAGTCTTCCTAAAAGGACATATTCTTCAACACTCATGGCAACCGGTTCAACTGACTGCATGACAACCGCGATGTGTTTGGCCAGTTGCCGGTTTGACAGTGTTTGAATATCTTTTCCTTTTATATAAATATTTCCTTTTTCAGGTTTGTTTATCTTTGAAATGATTTTTATCAGCGTTGTTTTCCCGGACCCGTTAGGGCCAATGATTGAAATGAATTCACCTGAGTCTGCTGAAAAATAAATATCTTTCAGTATGGTTTTTTTGTGGTATCTGAAGCTGAGATTTTCTATGGTGAGGGTATGGCTCATAATGTCACCTGCTTTTTTGAAAGAGCCCAGATAAAAATAATACCGCCGATGATACCCGTTATGACCCCTACAGGAAGTTCAAGGGGAGATATGATGATTCTTGCAATCACATCACATAGCACTAAAAATGCAGCACCGGCCAGAAATGAACTAATCAGAAGTATTCGATGATCAGGCCCTGCTATCATGCGCATGAAATGAGGGACAATAAGTCCTGCAAACATGATGATTCCGGCAACTGATACGCTTAATCCCGTTAAAAAGGATGCAAGGATAAATAAATATTTTTTAGTTCTGGTTGTATTAACCCCTAAGTTTGCTGCTTCGTCTTCACCTAAAAGCAGGGCATTTAAATCAAAGCAGAAACAATACGAGAGAACAAGCCCTGCAAGGGAGCCGAAAACCGCCATTTTTATTAAAACCGGGCTGGGTTCGTCAAGGGAGCCCATGATCCAGAGAACAATATTTTGAAGGTCATCGCTTTTTGAGATGGCCATGAGCAGCATGACCAGGGAGGAGGCAACATAGGAGATCATCACACCGGTTAAAAGCATCCGGTTTGACTGGATATCCCTTGTCCTGTTGTTCAAATAGTAAACAAGAAAAATAACAAGACTTGCTCCTAAAAATCCTGAAAGGGGGTATGCGATGATGCCTATTTTGCTGTAAAATTTAAAAAGTATGTTGATGCAGACACCCAGGGAAGCTCCTCCTGAAATGCCAAGCGTATAAGGTTCAACCAGGGGGTTTTTGAATATTCCCTGGAGCAGGGCGCCGGCCAGGCTCAACGCCCCGCCAATGGCCAGGCCCAATATGATTCTTGGCAGTCGTATGCCTAAAAGGATACTGTGGTCAGCACTCCCGTTGCCGTAAAAAAGAATATGGGGGATATCTTTTAATTGGATTCCTGCACTGCCCACGCATAAAGAAAGAAGGCTGACAAGTATTAGTATGACCATAAGAATGATCAAGATAATGGACCAGTGCTTTAGTTGATTTTGTTTCATTTTTATAAATCTGTACCAGCTTTTAAATTAATATCAGGATGGATTAAAGATAAAACCTGTTTTAACCCTTTTGCAAAAGTAACAGGTGTAGGACTTAAAATAAGTTCAGGGTCCAGAACATAAATCTGGTTTTTTCTTGTGGCATTCAAGGACTCAAATTTCATCCATCGTTTTTTTTCGATTTCTCCGGCTTTTTTGGATGTTCCCATGGTTGCGATTAA
>JAGLFI010000164.1 GCA_023144585.1 Desulfobacula sp.
TCAATATCATTGGTTTTGGTTTAAAGTCTCTTGATCAGTAATTGACCTGTAGATTATCAGTTTATAAGTTGTTTAACCAAAGGGTGAATTTTTCTTCCCCGGCAGGTTCAAGTCCAAATTCAATGCCTGCATCAAGAATGGCGTGGATCATATCCCTTCCATATCCTCTTGAACAGGTCAATATGATCCCTGCACTGTCGCCCTCTTTATTCAATGTTACAATCTGGCAGGGCACATGGGAAAAAGGTCCCTGGAAAAGAAAGGGTGCCTTTCTTTGGGGATCCATAAAATCCAGGGCCGTGAGTTTTTCACAGATGGAAAACACCTGTTTCCCGATCAACGCAACGCAAAGCGTAGATTCGGTAACATCTGTATATCCAGTCTCATCGGGCATACGGACATCATCCTGTTCACATAGGTTAAATAATGACACCTGGGTGCCATTCATTCGATTGGCAAGCAACCCGTTTTCAAGCAGACAATTGCCCGGCACCTCCGGAAGATTCATTCCAAATGGTGTAATAGCTGCAAGATTGGCATCCTGCAGATCAAACCGGGGTCTGTGACTCAAGTCAACCAGGAATGGTCCATCCCCTTCTTTGCTGTACTCCATAACCACTTCCCAGTTGTCCCTTTTTTCAGTTTTTAAAGGAGTGCTTTTAAAAACAACCGGTGAAATTCTTTGTATATCTGTCATGATTATTCCCTTACATTTTCATCCGTTTACCATCAGGATCATAAAACGGCATGGCAACGACCTTTCCATACAGTCTCGCGTCTTTGCACTCATCTTCAAAAATCGTAAGCTGGGTGCCGATCTTGGAAAGGGGTGCCTCCACCAGGGCCATTCCCACTGCTTCGTTTAACGAAAAACTGTCTCTGGCCGTTGCAATATACCCTCTGACCTTGTCATCTACAATCAAAGCACCGTCTCTTGGGACCCGCGAATTGTTTTCCATTTTAAAGCCCACAAGTTTGAGGCGAGTCTGATCGCTTTCAGCCTGGCGAAGCGCCATAGCCCCTACAGTTTTTGCCTCCGCCTTGTTACGATCCCACAAGAATCCCAGACCCACATCCAGAAGATTAGTTCGCTGTTCAGATTCCTGACCCAGGATGATATGGCATTTTTCCATTCTCAGCACATTCTGGGCTTCAACCCCAAAATTCTGGATATTGAATTCTTTGCCAGCTTCCTTGAGCATGAGCCAGACCGATTTTATATAGGAGGAAGGCACGTGCAGCTCATAGGAAAGTTCTCCCACAAACCCCAGACGCATGGCTCTTACCGGAACCGTATCCTGAATCTTAAATTCTTTGTATTCTGAGAACCCAAATGCCTCGTTGGATATGTCAGTACCCACGATTTTTCCCAATACTTTTCTGGCATTGGGTCCGGACAGGTTAATGACACCCAGAGAATCGGTCAGATTAACCATGGCAAAATTCCATCCATCATACCGGGTATGGTATCTGATCCATTCAATTGTTTGTCCTGCCCGACCGGTTGAGGTGGTGAAATAGTAATCATTTTCTCCCTGTTTGATCACAACACCATCATCAATGACGCAGCCGTCATCGTTGCACATGGCTGAATATTTGATCCTGCCGGTCTTTAATTTGGTCATGTCTGAAACATAGACCCGCTGCAGAGCGTTAACCGCATCCGGTCCATGTAGCCTGAATTTTCCAAGTGTGGACCCGTCCAGTATTCCCACATTATTCCTGACATTCTCGATCTCTTTTTTACAGGATAAATCATTTGAAAAATATCTGGCTCTCTGCCACACGCCGATATTCCTGAAAATCCCGCCGTCTTTTCTCTGCATTTCATCCATGGGCGTGATTTTAAACATCTTGTGATTGGCCCCGGCATAGGTGGATATCATTGTGGGAACCAATGGCGGTCTTACATTGGTGGGCCGGATGGAGATATCTGGCAGCGCCTGATATTTGGCAACGTACAAGGGCAGGTTATGCCCTGGAATAGCACCCTGACCTGGTCCAAGACCTGTGGCAGTAAACCGTTTGATCAGTTCCGGAACATCAAATCCCTTTTCAATGGCCTGTTTGATATTTTTAATGGTGGCATCTTCATCAAAGCAGATAAAGCTTTTACGACCTTTTACAGGGGCAGTCACAAGCTTTGTTCCCCTTTCCGGTCCGGGAAGCGCTTCCAAAACTTTTTTTGAATCACCGATTTCCTGGATAGAGCAGTTTTCGCAGTCAAAGGCGGCCTTTAATCCGGCAAGTGTGCCGGATGCCTCAACAGACAAGGCATCATTCAATCCCATAATTCGTCCTGCGGCGTGCATTTTTTCCGGCATCTGATCCGGCAGAAAACACCCAGTGTGATTGTCATACTTAAGTGTTCCCAATGCCACAGTGATATGGCCGGTCACCGGCGTCATGCCAGCGGATGCCACAATCAGATCACAGGGAAAAGATTTTAAAACCTGGCCGTCCAAACTTGCTAAACTAACTTTTTTGACAACTTTTCTACCATGGGCTTTTGTAGCCACCCATCCCTTTAACAATGGAATTTTTTTATCCTGTATTTTTTTTAACAGCCCGGGATCCTGACCGTCTTCCCTGATATCTGCCACACATGCAATTAAAAGGCCCAGGTCATGGAGTTCAATTGCCGCTTCCAGACCCAGGTCGTGACCGATACTGAAAACCGCCTTTTTACCTGGAAGCAGGCCATAGGTTTTGGCCATGCGCAGAGCGCATCCAATCTGCATGACACCCGGTCTTTCATTGTTGTCAAAAATCAAGGGCCTTTCAATACAACCGGTTGCAACAACAATGCTTTTGGCCCGGATTTCTATATAGCGCTCATCAAAGACATCCTCTTTTTTGCCAATCTGGAATCCTGTGACCAGGTTGTTGTTATAGGTTCCCACAGCAGGCGTGTGCGTGAATAGTCTTATATTGGGCTGTGCCTTAACTTCATTGGCAAGATGCTTTGCACGGTCGTGTAGTGTCTGCCGGTCTTTGTATTCCGAAGATCTGTATTCAAAAAATCCACCCAGCCAGGGACGGGATTCCATGAGAATGACCCGTAGTCCTTTTTTAGCCGATGAAAGAGCAGCCATCATTCCAGCAGGACCGCCGCCAATAACGCAGACATCTGCTGAAAGAAAAATCTCATCAAATTTTCCCGGCATTTCAAAATCAGGGCTAATCTTTCCGAGTCCTGCAGCTTTTCTGATCTGTTTCATGGCAATGGGCCAGATTTTGGCTGGTTTGTGCATGACATTGTAATAAAATCCTGCCGGCATTGCCCAGTCCATTTTATCCAGGAATCCCATCATGTCATTTTCAGCCGATCCTTTGACGTTCTGCTCTTTGATGACCATGCCGTCTTTAAGCAGGGTATTTTCACACCGTACATTAGGGATGCCGTCCACTTCCATGCAGGTATTGCTGCATTCGCCGTCAAGGCTGTAAAGCCCTCTTGGCCGATGATATTTCAAACTTCTGCCGAATATCCTGACATTGTTTGCAAAAAGAGCACTTGCAACGGTATCTCCTTTTGCACCATAATGTTTTTTTCCTTTATATATAAAGGCAAGTTTTTCGGCTGTATCTACTTTTAATGTCGGCAGGTGACTAAACCTGTTCATCATTTTTTTGCCTCCTACACTGCACTTCTTTTTCCAGATTCGTGGTTGTATCCCGATGAATTTTAAACCATGACCCACATCCGTCTTTGTGGAACCACCATTCCTCCTGAACACCTGCAACACATTTGTTCATGTGTACATATTCGCACCAGACCTCAGGCGTCAGATCCTTTTCATCAGGCCTGGGCCCTTTTTCCTCTCCGCCGAACCTGAATTCATATCCGTTTCTTTTCCCGCAAATTG
>JAGLFI010000165.1 GCA_023144585.1 Desulfobacula sp.
CCCTGATTTCCCATCAGGGCTTCTCCGCTCAGTTTAATTAAAACTCGTTCAAACTCCGACTCTTTGTTCAAGATTCTATTCTCCTATCTGGAAACGTACAAATCTTTTTATTTGGATATTTTCACCCATGCTGCCGATGATCTCTTTTAATAAATCTGAAATGGTCTTCTGGGGATCTTTTACATACGGCTGACTCATCAGGCAGATATCTTTGTAAAATTTCTCCACTTTACCCTCGACAATTTTATCAATAATATTTTCGGGTTTGCCTTGTTCAAGCATTTGTGCCCGAAAAATTTCTCTTTCCTTTTCAACAACTGCCGTATCAATATCTTCAGGATTCAAACCTGCAGGGTTTGCTGCGGCAACATGCATGGCAATATTTTTTACAAACAGTTGAAAATTTTCTGTTTTGGCGACAAAATCAGACTCACAGTTCACCTCAATAAGAACACCCAGTTTAGCACCGGTATGAATATAAGAATAAATAAGGCCCTCACTGGTTGAACGTCCAGCTCTTTTAGCAGCCTTTGCAAACCCTTTTTTCCTCAAAAGCACTATTGCCTTTTCCGTATCACCTTCTGCTTCTGCAAGGACTCTCTTACAATCCATTATACCTGAGCCTGTTGCCTCGCGAAGCTCTTTTACCATTGCTGCGGAAATTTGCACCATTTTATTTTACTCCTTATCTTTAACTTAAATCGGCTTCTTTTGTTTCTTCAACTGGTGCTGTCCTTCTTTTAATCTTTTCAACAACAGGACCGTCCGTACCATCGGACACAACCTCAATCGTCATTTTTTCATCAGAAAAATCTTTGCTTTCTGCTGCGCCACTCTTATCGGATTCTGCCTTTTGTCTTTCATCATAAAGTGCTTTTCCCTCGATGCATGCATCTGCAATACGGGAAGCAAAAAGACGGATGGCTCTGATGGCATCATCATTCCCGGGAATCACATAATCAATATCATCAGGATCACAGTTTGTATCGACAACAGCAATAATTGGAATCCCAAGTCTTTTTCCCTCTTTCACTGCAATGCTTTCATTTTTAGGATCAATAACAAAAATTGCCCCGGGCAATCTTTTCATATGGCTGATACCACCAATGGCAAACTCCAGCTTTATTTTTTCTTTGAGCATTTTTCCCTGCTCTTTTTTCGGATAATTTTCAAGACTTCCATCATTTTCAATAGAATTTAAGAAATGGAACCGGGTGATATTATTCTTAATGGTTTGAAAATTAGTCAGCATACCACCGAGCCACCGGTTCTGGACATAGAACTGTTCGGCACGGTTTGCTTCTTCATAGATCGCCTCGGATGCCTGTTTTTTTGTCCCGACAAAAAGAACATCCTGACCATTAGCAGCCACACCTTTGATAAAATCATGGGCCTCTTTGAACAATTTTACAGTTTGCTGCAGATCAATGATATAAATTCCATTTCTTGCTCCAAAAATATACTTCTTCATCTTTGGGTTCCAGCGTTTGGTCTGATGCCCGAAATGCACACCACCTTCCAAGAGTTCTCTAATTGTAATGTAAGCCATTTGTTCTCCAAATTAATTAATGGTTTTATCCACCATTCAGATCATCCTTAAGAATCGACTTTTCCCAAAGCACCTGATTTTCAAGTCCCTGAATGTGAGTTTTTACTATCCTAAAAAATCCTATTTTATATATCAAAAGAAAAAAAATTAATCAATTGATTTCTTAATTAAAGCCACCCGGTTATGCTCTGCCAGATCTTTTATGAATTCAATGAATTGATACTCAGGATATTGTTTTGAAATATTTTGGATTCCCTCTTTTTGATCAAACCCCATTTCAAGTAAAATTGTTCCGCCCGGGACAAGATAGTGATGAGCATCATCTAATATAAATCTAAAGCTGTCAAGCCCGTCCCTGCCGCCATCAAGAGCAAGCAAAGGCTCAAATAGTCTTATTTCAGACTGAAGGGTTTGAATATCTTTGGAAGGAATATAGGGTGGGTTTGAAATGATCAAATCGAATTTTTGGTCAAATATCGGGTCAAATTCCGGGGATTTCTTTAAGGATGAAAACCAGTCACCTGCAAAAAAAACAATTTTATCTTTCATTGTTTTTGAGAGTATTATCTCTGCATTTTTTTTTGCAATCGCAAGTGACGTTACAGAAACATCGCTTGCAAAATACAGATGATCCGGAGCCACTTTTGCCAAAGAAATAATGATCGCTCCGGAACCTGTCCCCAGTTCAAAAATAGTCTTGGGTTTGACATTTTCCTTACAAGCACCTAATACTTTTAATGCCTCCTCAACAATGGTTTCTGTATCAGGCCGGGGAATCAAAACCCCGCTTGCCACCTTGAAATCAGAATCAAAGAACCCTTTTTCCCCGATGATATATGCTGTGGGTTCGTTTTGAATTCTTCTCTTGATTAACGCTTTGAGATTGGATAACTCATTTTTTTGCAGGGGACGGTCATGCTGAAGATAAAGATCAAGCCGCTTTATGCCAAGACAATAAGCAAGCAGCATTTCAGCAGTCAACCTGGAGCTGTCAATGGAATGGTCTTTAAAATAGGATTCTGTCCAGGCAAGAATCTTAATAATTGTCCAATCATTTGATTTAGGCATTCAATTTAGGCATTCAATTTTTTCAGGCAATTTCCTTTAATGCCTGTGTCTGGTTGTATATTTTAAGTTCATCAATGATTTCCTGGATATTACCTTCCATCATACTGTCCAGTTTATAAAGCGTAAGGCCGATTCTATGATCCGTCATTCGCCCTTGTGGAAAATTGTATGTCCTGATCCGACCGCTTCTATCCCCCGTGCCCACCTGCCCTTTCCTCTCAGCCGCTCTTTTGCTTTCCTCTTCTCTCACCTTGGCGTCAAGGATACGGGATTTAAGAACGCCCATGGCTTTGGCCTTATTTTTGTGCTGGGATTTCTCATCCTGGCACGTAGCTGTAACGCCGGTTGGAACATGGGTAATCCTGACCGCAGAATCTGTTGTATTTACTGACTGACCGCCAGGTCCCGAAGATCTGAACACATCAATTTTAAGATCGGCGGGATTAACATCAATATCAATATCTTCTGCCTCGGGAAGAACAGCGACAGTGACAGCAGACGTATGAATTCTTCCCTGGGCTTCTGTTTCGGGAACCCGTTGAACACGGTGGGTGCCGCTTTCATATTTAAAACTGCTGAATGCACCCTTGCCCCGCACCAGAAATACAATCTCCTTAAATCCACCCGAGCTGGAGTCATTTTTCTCAACAATCTCCAGAGCCCAGTGTTTGGATTCAACATATCTTGAGTACATTCTGAACAAGTCCCCGGTAAAAATACCGGCCTCTTCTCCACCGGTTCCAGCCCGGATCTCAAGGAGTACGTTTTTATCATCCCTGGGGTCTTTTGGCATCAAAAGAACATTGAGTTGCGACTTTATAGTCTCTATTTTCTCATCAAGACCCGAGATCTCTTCTTTGGCCATGGCCCGCATTTCAAGGTCATTATCCTTTAAAAGTTCTTTTGCCTCTTTGTGCTCTTTCACAAGCCCTTCATAATCCCTGAACACCGGAACAATTTTATTGAGTTCTCCATGTTCTATCAGATATTCCTGGTACTTTTTCTGATCACTGATGACTGCAGGATCACTCAATAGCTGCTCAAGCTTGATAAATCTTTCTTCAATGACTTTTAATTTTTCTATCATAATTTAAAAACTCAAAAGGGGCTCTTTAATTAAGATCCCTTTTATACTGCAAATTATAGAAAAAGCGATTATTGTCCGCCTTGTACTCAGCTTATAGAGACGCATACGTTCACAAAAGTTTTTAAGCTTTCCAACCAAACAGTAAAAATCCTACCCCGGAGGGGC
>JAGLFI010000166.1 GCA_023144585.1 Desulfobacula sp.
CCCGCAACAGGCGCAGCTGTAGTTGACCCATGTTCACCATGCTCAATTATCACAGAAATTGCAATAACAGGATTATCTGCTGGAGCATAGCATACAAACCAGGCATGATCCCGTAAAGAATATTCAAGATTTTCAAAATCAATTTTTCCCCCTTTTTTAATACTAAAAACCTGAGCTGTCCCTGTTTTACCTGCAATTTCAACATCTTTAAGCCGAATTCCTCTAGCAGTTCCCCGCTTGCCCTGAACCACTTGTAAAAGTGCATTTCGAACTATATCCAATGTCTCATTGCTCGCGGGCAGGCCACCTGTAATCTCAGGCTCGATATTCTTTACAATCTTACCCATGCTGTCTTCAATGGTTTTAACGATTCTTGGCCTGTATAAGATGCCGCCATTACCAATGGCAGCAATCAAAACTGCCATTTGCAACGGTGTAACCAGATTGTATCCCTGCCCTATTGCTATAGAAAGAGTTTCACCACCTTGCCAGGATTCATTGTATCTTTTCTTTTTCCAGGCCGCGGTTGGGATGAGTCCTTTTCGTTCATGTTCAAGCATAATACCTGTTTTCTTCCCAAGTCCACAGCCCATTGCATACTGTGCCAATGCGTCTACGCCAACTTTCTCTCCTGCCTGATAATAATAGACATCACAAGATTGTGTAAGCCCGTCCGTTATATTCATCTCTCCATGCCCATATTTTTTCCAGCACTTATAGGTTCTATTGCCATATCTTAAAAACCCCGGACAATACACTATAGTATTTATATCAATGTGTTTTTCTTCAAGTGCTGCAAATGAGGTAATAATCTTATAGGTGGATGCCGGAGGATATTCTGCCTGAATCGCTTTATTGATCATTGGGTTACCAGGATTACTCATCAATACACCCCATTTTTTATGACTGATACCACTAATGAAATCATTTTGATCAAAATTTGGACTGCTTGCCATTACAAGGACATCGCCATTGTCAGGATCAATGGCCACGACAGCTCCGTCCTTATTTTCGAGCAATTTCTCAGCAGTTCTTTGAAGATCAAGGTCAAGTGTAAGGTTTAAATCAAGTCCTGCAATGGGTTCAATTGTCCTTAAAATCTTAATAGTTCTACCATTGGCATCAACCTCTACCTGCCTGCCACCCCGTTTGCCCTGTAAATACTTTTCAAACGTTTTTTCAATGCCATACCTACCAATTGAGTCTCCTGTCCTAACATTTGGATATCTACCGCTTTTCAATTCTTTGGTGTTTATTTGTCCGAGATACCCTAAAAAATGGGAGGCAGTTTTTTTATAAATATAATACCTTGTGGGCTCTATATCGACATGAATCCCCGGCAGATCAAATTTATGAGCTTCTACTATGGCAAGCTGATTCCTTGAGATATCAGTTTTTAATATTATCGGTTTATAAAAGGTTCCCTTTCCTGCCCGGGCAATATAGTCCATGAGTTCCTGAAATGGCACCTGGATCAATTGTGCAAGTTTTTCAACCGTCTTTTTAACCTCACCCGCATCTTCAAGCACAATTTTAAGATTAAAAGAAGGTCTGTTATCAACTATCAATTTTTTATTTCTATCAAATATAAGGCCACGGGATGATTTAATACTTTTGATACGTACGGCATTTTTTTCAGATAACCGTCTGTATTCTTCGCCCTTAATAACCTGAAGATATATCAACCGAAGAAACAAAATAACAAAAACAAATAGAATGCATATGCTTGCACCGATTAATCTCTGCTTTATCCAATCTTTATCCGGATTTTTACTAAATTGGATCAACGTTATCCTCTATACTTTTGAGCCATCTGTTTTTTCATTGATTTTGTTACAACGATCCAGTTTTGCCAAAAGACATTAACCAACCAGATACTGGGTGGGATAAAAACAAATCCCCAGAATGCCTGTCGTATCAAAAGACTAAAATTAAATGCCAGGATAGTGGTATGGCCTTGCTGAACAAAGATTGAAAATAACAGCAACCCCTGCTGGATGAATACGGATACAATACTGATGATTAGAATAAAAACAATGCTTTGTTTAAAAAATAATTGTTTGACTAAGAATATGATTATATAAATCCATAAATATGAAAAAACATGATAGCAAAATGGAACCCCGGAGATACTGTCCATGATGCATCCAATCAAAATGATGGGGGCTACTATTGAATAGTGAGATGAAATAAGGCTTAAAAAAAGAATATCAATGATCAGCAGATCAAAACACTGGGCAAACCAGAAAAAAGAGGGCAGAACAACCGTTTGAAGGACAATTAAAAACAGTGTAAAAATGATGAAAAACAATGCATTCATTATTGAACAATCTCAAAATAATTCAATGGATTCCTTTGGTTAATTTGCCGTTTTTAAACACAAGGACTTCCTCTAATTTATTAAAATCAACACTGGTCTCTATCCTGATATCCTGGAAAAGCTGAGAATGGATCTTTGTCACTTTTAAAATTTTACCTATTTTAAGCCCTTTGGGAAAGACTTGATCTAATCCCGATGAAACAATCGTTTCCCCCTCTTTGACTTCATTCTTTCTTAATGCATACTCAAAAGAACAATTGTCCTCATTGTTTCCTTTTACAATACCACGGACACGGGAATTCTGGACAAGAGCATCAACAGCAGAGTTTCTATCGGTAATCAAAAGAACTTTGGAATAATTTTTTGCGACTTCGAGAAGTTGTCCGACGATTCCTTCGGAAACAAGAACAGGACTTCCTTTCAGCAAGCCATCTTTTGCACCCTTATCAATCATAATAGTTTTAAACCATGGAGATGGATCTCTTGCAACGATTTGAGCGGCAACATATGTATCCGGAACCAAACTTGTAAAATTAACAAACTTTTTAAGCCGGATATTTTCGAGTTCCAATTCTTCATATCGATTTGTAATTTCTATTGCTTTTCCAAGTTGTTCTTTAAGTTCACTATTCTCTTTAACGGCAAGAACCGCCATAAAATATGTGTCCCAGACATTTTGAGTAAAATAAATGGTTTTGGTAACTGCTAACTGAAAAGGAGAGGTAACGGAAATAAATAATCGTTCAATACCCATGACCGGCAATGATTTTTTGCTGCTCATGGTTATCACGATAAAATTGATAGCAATAAATAGAGCAAGCCCGACAAAAATAAACAGTTTGCGTGAAAACATTAAATCAGCTAATGACTACTTCTTTCAAAATCTCGATATTATCAAGAGATTTCCCACAACCCAATGCAACAGTGGTCAATGGGTCATCAGCCACATTAATAGGAAGTCCGGTCTTTTCTCTAAGCAGTTTATCCAGATTTTTCAACAAAGCCCCGCCACCGGTTAAAACAATTCCGGAATCAACAATATCTGCTGCAAGTTCAGGAGGTGTTTGTTCAAGTGCAATGCGAACTGTTTCAACAATCGCATCAATCTGTTCGGAAATGGCAACCCGTACTTCCTCAGAATCAATGGCAAGTATTTTAGGGATACCGGATACAAGATCTCTGCCCTTGACCTCTATGGTTTCAAGGTTCTCAGGATCAGGATACGCATTCCCGATGGTTGTTTTGATTATCTCTGCAGTCCTCTCACCAATGAGAAGATTGTATTTTCGTTTTATGTGCTGGCTGATGGAAGCATCCATCTTGTCACCAGCAACCCTTAAAGATCTTGTATAAACAATACCGGCAAGCGAAATAACAGCTACTTCAGTTGTTCCACCACCAATATCAACAACCATATTACAAGTAGGCTCAGTAATGGGAAGACCTGCGCCAATTGCTGCAGCCATGGGTTCTTCAATTAGAAAAACTTCCCTGGCACCTGCTGATTCTGCCGACTCTCTAACCGCTCTCTTCTCAACCTG
>JAGLFI010000167.1 GCA_023144585.1 Desulfobacula sp.
CGACCGATCACATCAACAACAGTCAACAGCATCATAGCGGTCAGGGCTGTAGCACCGATGATTTTTAACAGACCGGAAAATTTGTCCAGCGTTTTGGAGATATTGTTCATAAAATATCCTGCTTAAAAAGTAAACGGTCAATAAATGACCGGGTTTTATCAAACCCGGTCATTATATTGTGAATGATTCAATATTACATATTCGCTTTAATGAAATCCACAACCGCTTTTCCATCAACACCTTTTGCATTTGCTTTCTTGATATACCCATCAATTACCGGAGCAACAGCAGCTTCCCATTTTTTGGATTCTGCATCAGAAAGGCTCACCACTTTTCCACCTTGAGATATAAAGAACTCAAGGCCTAATTTGTCTGCTTCATCCCAAGCTTCGCCATGTTTAACAGACCATTCTGCGTTTATATCTTTGATTGTTTTTTGCGTAGCAGGAGACAATTTGTTCCATTTGTCTTTGTTCATGAAAACGGCAAATGTGGTGGTATAGGCTGTTGAGTAATTTTCAATCAGAAAATTAACAACTTCACCCAGTTTCCAGCCTTTATTGGCTTCAACAGGGTGAAGTGATCCGTCGACAACACCTTTTTGAAGCATCTGGTAACATTCACGCATGGATTTGCCAACAGGAGATGCACCAAGGACAGCGGCGACAAGACCGCTGGTTCCGGTACCTCTGAGTTTAAGACCCTTCAGGCCAGCCATGGTAGAGACGGCTTTGTCGCGGGTATGGATAAGTCCTGGGCCATGACCATGGAGAAACATGATTTTTGAATCATTGAATTCTTTGGGTTGAAATTTGTTTAAAACAGCATTGGCAACGGCTGTTGCCTGTACACCGCTTTTATAGCCCAGGGGAAGATCAATACCGGATGCTATAGTAAAACGACCTCTTGAATATGCCAGAACGGTCATGCCGATATCGGCGATACCCTGTACCACACCGTCATAAGTTTGCGGCCCCTTTGTAAGGGTGCCTGCCGGAAAATATTTAATAACGATTTCACCATTGGTTCTTTTTTCTACTTTTTTACACCAGCTTTCTGCAAGAATACTTTGAATGTGTGTGGGGGGGAAAAAATTTGCATAGGTGAACTGGGTTTTAGCCGTTGCATTGAATGCAAAAAATGTACTGAAACAAAAAAACAAAAAAACCAGAATTGTAGTTTTCTTCATTTGGTTGACCTCCTAAATGTGTTTGTATGGAGCTAAAAGTTTACGCGAGACCCTGTTATTCATACTGCGTCATGTGTTCTGCCCGTCCTTCCACCTCCTTTCAACGAAACCGTTTTAATAGTGTCACAATGTAACTATAAATTAGCTATAATAAACAACTATATTTAAAAGAAAGAAACCCTGTCAAGGAAAAAATTCGATTTGGGAAATAAAAACAAGATTTATATCGTTGACATATCAACTATCTATTTGTTGTGACAGCTTGTGGTGTTGGGGCAGGCTCAAATTCAATGGGATTTATGGCAATAATATCAGTATTTAATAATTTGCTGCAAAAACCTTGAAACTGCTTTAGTTCAATTGGTATAAGCATTTTTTAGCCATCAAAATGGGTTTTAGATAAAGTTGATATGTCAACTAATATAAAGATATAATTTTAAGTTAAGTGGCTTTAATTTTTTCCTTTTTTCCAGAATAGCTATATCTTATCCTTCTTAGTTAGATGATGAGCGGTACTAAAAACAAGTGGAAATAAATTCTTGACAGGTAGCTGCAATGTATCTATAAGGTATCTAAGACATAGCTGAATTATATGTTAGACATGGCTATGTTGTAAATGAGGAGTATTAAGATCTAATGATTACCAAAGATGAACGGCTTGATAAATTGGAAAAAGATTTTATCCGCATAAAGGTAAAATTTGAAATTTATGGCCATGAAATGATCGAAAAAATTGTTAATTCAAGCGGTAACAGCGGAAGGATTTATCTGCCGCCTGAGTGGATTGGTACAAAAGTTAAAGTGGTAAAATGCTAATATAATAAGGAGTATGAGATGGCGAATATACCGGACAAAATTCAAACTTGGCAAATGGTCAGTCCCTTTCAAAAAAACAGAGAAACAGGAGAAGTCACTCCTGGAAAGCTTGAAAAGACACAGATAGATGTGCCGGAACTGAAACCAGGAGAGGTTCTGGTTGAAGTGGCAGGCTGCGGTGTCTGTCATACAGACCTTGGATATTTTTATTATGGCGTGCCCACAGTAAACAAACCCCCTTTAACATTGGGACATGAAATCTCTGGAACCGTTGTGGATGCGGCAGGTGATGTGGAATTCTGGAAGGGAAAAGAAGTGATCATTCCGGCTGTCATGCCGTGCCGGCAGTGTTATCTTTGCAAAACAGGCAGGGGAAACCGATGTCTTGCCCAGAAGATGCCAGGTAACAGTATGGATATTTACGGCGGAAACTCAAGCCATATTCCTGTGCCTGCTATTGATCTGTGCGAAGTCAAAAACCGGAGAAATATCCCTCTTGAAAAATTGGCTGTTGTGGCAGATGCAGCAACAACACCTTTCCAGGCAGCCAAAAGAGCTGATATCCAGGTGGGTGACAATACGATTGTTATTGGTGTCGGCGGTGTGGGACAATACATGGTACAGGTTCTTAAAGCCCTGGGTGCGGCAACTGTCGTTGCCATTGATATCAACCAGGAACGCCTTGATACCATGCTGGGGAATGGCGCTGACTTTGCCATCAATTCTATGGGTAAAACCCCAAGAGAAATTTCCGGGGAGATGAAAGCCTATCGAAAAGAAAAAGGACTTGTTTCCACCGGATGGAAGATATTTGAAGTTTCAGGTTCAAAGCCAGGCCAGGAACTGGGACTTGCCCTTTTAAGCTTTACAGGTAAAATGATAGTTGTGGGTTATGGTCCCCACAAGGTTGAATATTCTATTTCAAGACTCATGGCATTTGATGCAGAACTCATTGGAACCTGGGGATGCCTGCCTGAATACTATCCATCCGTACTGAGCATGATCACCAGCGGAAAAATTAATTTTGAAGAATTTGTTCAGACAAGACCCATGAGCACCATTGTTGAAAGTTATGATGAAGCCCATAAGAAATCACCAGATCAGAGAATCGTACTTGTACCGGATTTTTAAATAAAAAGGAAAAAAGGAAAAAAGTAAATGAAACTTGAAGGAAAAAAAGCCATTGTCACAGGCGGAAGCCGTGGAATCGGAAAAGCCATTGCCTTGATGTATGCAAAAGAGGGAGCGGATGTTCTGGTAAACTACCACTCTAATGATGCTGCTGCAAAAGAGACAGTGGCTCAAATTGAAAAACTGGGCCGCAAAGCCGTTGCTGTGGCGGCGGATGTTGCCAATTACAAAAGCGCACAGAATATGGTTGAAGAATGCGTAAAACAATTGGGCGGAGTTGATATTGTTGTCAACAATGCAGGCGTTTCCAAACCCTCCATGCTGCTTAAAATGAAGGAAGAAGACTGGGATGCCATCATTGATATCCATTTAAAAGCTGCTTTTAATACAACACAGACAGCAGGCCGTCACATGAAAGAACAAAAATCCGGCAAAATCATTAATGTGATTTCTACCGCCGGTATTTTCGGAACCATCGGCCAGATCAATTATGCGTCTGCCAAAGCCGGAATCATAGGATTTACAAAATCAGCTTCCCGTGAGCTTGGCATATATGGAATCAATGTGAACGTCATTTGTCCGGGAATCACAAAGACAGAAATGACCGGTAAACTTCAGACGGATGAAAAGCTCAAAAAAATCTATGAAGGCAGAATTCAGCTGGGCAGATTTGCAGAACCCGAAGAGATAGCTCCCGCCTTTGTATTTCTTGCTTCTGATGATG
>JAGLFI010000168.1 GCA_023144585.1 Desulfobacula sp.
AAAATAGATGGTGTGGTCAGGGCGAAAAGAAAACCTTATATTCCGGTTGTATTGTCCCGTAAAGAGATTGATCTGATTATTAAAAAACTCAGATATCCTTATGATCTTATTGTAAAATTGCTGTATGGCTGCGGATTACGATTGTCCGAGTGCATGAATATCCGGATGAATAATTTGAATTTTGATGCCCATATTTTAACTATTCATGATGGCAAGGGAAAAAAAGACCGATCCCTGCCGCTGCCGGAAACAATTATGTCTGATCTGGTCGTCCAGGTTGGTCTGGTAAAGAAAATGCATTTGAAAGACATTGATAATGGGTTTGCCGGGGTGTTTATGTTTGATGCCATGGAAAAAAAATCTAAATATATCGGTCAGGAATTTAACTGGCAATGGCTGTTTCCGGCCAAGGAATTGACCTATGTTGCCGCGAGAAAAGAATACCGACGGGCTCATCTACATGATCGTCATGTTCAAAAAGCAATGAAATCTGTTGTTAACCGGCTGCAACTCAATAAACGGGCAACACCTCATACTTTCCGTCACAGCTTTGCAAGTCACCTGCTCCAGGCGAATTATGATATCCGGACGATTCAGGAACTTTTAGGACACAGTGATGTGAGAACAACGATGATTTATACCCATACTGTCAAGTCCAGGACACGCAAAGAAACAAAAAGTCCGCTTGATTTCTAAGGCTGAGACACTGCTCCGCCCTGTCGATTACATTAATCGCCGTTGGATAAGGATTATTGATTTTATATAAGGCAAAGGGAAAAAAGATAATAGGTATAACCTAAAGGTCACACGTAAACCCCTATTTCTTTATTAGTCAGAGAGGATTTTAATATTCACACGCCTGTTTCTCGGGCCGTCAAATTCACAGAAATAAATACCCTGCCAGGTGCCAAGAACAAGAGAGCTGTTTTCCAAAGAGATGGTTTCTGAAGGGCCGAACAGGCTGACCTTTATGTGGGCGGCAGAATTGCCTTCCATGTGTTTGAAATGATCATCCCAGGGGATCACCTTGTTGATGGTGTTTAAAATATCTGTTTCAACTGCAGGATCTGCATTTTCGTTAATGGTAATCGCGGCGGTGGTATGCATGGAAAAGACATGGACAAGGCCATTGTTTATTTTGGATTCTTTTACGGCATTTTGAACCTGGGAAGTGATATCAATCATCTGGGTTCTTGCGTTTGTTTTAACACTTATCTGCATGGCCTCCTCCTTTTTGTAAATCCAGGTGTCAAAAGAAGGTCATTGGCACCTGGACTTGATATTATCTGGGGGTTACTATTTTAACAGTTCAAGGGCATTTTCAACGATATTCTCCGGGGAAAAACCATATTCTTTGAGTACGGTTCCACCAGGGGCAGAAGCACCAAATTTATCAATGCCGATAATTTTACCTTCCGAGCCTGTATATTTTTCCCATCCCATGGAAATACCGGCTTCAACTGCCATTCTTTTTGTTACATCGGACGGCAGAATTCTTTCCCTGTAGGGTGCGGGTGCTTTTTCAAAAAGTTCCCAGGAAGGCATGGATACTACAGCAGCTTTAACGTTATGATCTTTTTCAAGGGTTTGGGCGGCTTCAACACAAATATGGACTTCAGAACCTGTGGCAATGAGGATCATTTCCGGGTCTGTTACTTTTTTTATCGTATATGCCCCATACTGAAATTCGCCGTTCCGCTGGGATACATCCAGGGTGGGCAGTTTTTGACGGCTTAATATCAACGCGGTTGGGGAGTCCAGGGTTATTAAAGCCTGTTTCCAGGCAAGAGCCGTCTCATTGGCATCGGCAGGCCTTACAACGTTAAGCCCCGGGATGGCCCGCAGTGCTGCCAGATGTTCAACCGGTTGATGGGTGGGGCCGTCTTCGCCCACGGCAACACTGTCATGAGTAAACACATAAATCAACGGCAGTTTCATCAAAGAGGCCATACGGATGGCCGGGCGCATATAATCGGCAAATACAAGAAAGGTGCCCCCGTAAGGGCGGATGCCGGAATGAAGATACATTCCGGACATGATGGCACCCATGGCATGTTCACGAACACCAAATCGAATATTTCGTCCTTCCCAGGCATTTTTTTGAAAATCGGTTGAACTGTTGATATGGGTTTTATTTGACGGGGCAAGGTCGGCCGATCCACCCATTAATGCGGGCAGGTTGTTAGCAATGGCATTGAGTACCTGGCCCGAGGCGGCTCTTGTGGCAATGGGCCCGTCTTCAGGGTTGAATTGAGGAATATTTGTATCCCATCCTTCCGTTAAAAATCCGCTGATGGCATCAACAAACTTATCAGCATGTTCCGGATACTCAGTTTTATAAGCGTTAAAAATATTTTGCCAGCTTTGTTCAAACCCTTTTCCATATGTCAGGGCTTTCCTGCAGTTTTCCAATACCTCTTCGGGTACATAAAAGTCTTTATCAGCCGGCACACCATAAAACTGTTTGGTAAGCTTAATATCTTCTGCGCCCAGGGGGGCGCCATGGGCATCGGAAGTATCCTGTTTGGTGGGGCTGCCATAGGCAATGTGAGTTTTGATCTGTACAAGTGTGGGGCGTGAAATTGCGTCTTTACCTGTCTGGATGGCCTTTTGTATTTCTTCAAGATTATTGCCGTCTTCAACCGTGACCACATGCCAGTTCTGACTTTCAAATTTTGCCTTTACATTTTCTGTAAATGCAATATCGGTTGTTCCTTCAATGGTAATGGAATTGTCATCGTAAAGGCAGATCAGTTTTCCCAGACCCAGATGTCCTGCAAGTGAGATCGCTTCAAGGGCAACGCCTTCCATCAGGTCACCGTCACCACACATGACATAGGTATGATGATTGATGAGTTCTTTGTTTTCCATGTTGAATCTGGATGCCAGATGACGTTCTGCAATGGCCATTCCAACAGCATTGGCAATTCCCTGACCCAAAGGCCCGGTGGTGGTTTCCACACCCGGCGTATCTCCGCGTTCAGGATGTCCCGGGGTTCTGGAACCCCATTGCCTGAAGTTTTTCAGGTCAGTAAGTTCAAGACCATAGCCCGTCAGAAAGAGAAGGCTGTAAAGCAAAGAAGAGACATGACCTCCGGACATAACAAAGAGATCCCTGTCAATCCATGCAGGGTTTTTAGGATTGTGTTTTAAAAATTGTTTGAACAGAACATATGCTGCAGGTGCCAGGCCCATGGGTGCACCCGGATGTCCGGAATTTGCTTTTTGAACCGCATCCATACAAAGGGTTCTGATGGTGCTGACGGTTAATTCATCAAGGTTAGTTACTGCGTTTACCATTGTTTATTTCTCCTGTGTCATTCAATTTATGTTACAAGGCTCTCATGAACTCCGGTTTAAGTTCCACATTACCTTTGAGCGCCTGTGATATCAGTTCAAGTGTTTTCTCTTTATCTTCGGGCAGTTTTGCCCTGATGGGAAGATAGTTGGAGGCATGGTTTGCATGAAAAAGTCCGTTGGAAAGATGGGTTGCAGCGATCATCAATCCCAGTTCTTCCAGCATTTCTTCAGGGGAGATGAGTTTAAATTCACCTCTCTCATACTGGTCATTGAGTTCAGTTCCCGGCAGCAGCATCAGGGTTAAAGCCCCCACAAAATCCGGGTCAATGGCAGATAAAACCCTTCCGGTTTCCGTGGCATGGATTTTAGATTTTTCCCGTCCTCCAAGACCGAGAAGCACAGTGATGGACAACTTTATGCCGGATTTTTTAAGCCGCTTTCCCATTTTGATCATTTTTGCAGAATCTGCGCTTTTCCTGATTTCCTTTAAAATTTGATCATCCCCTGATTCAAGACCCATATAAGCAATCTTGACTCCCAG
>JAGLFI010000169.1 GCA_023144585.1 Desulfobacula sp.
TTTCAAATGTTCATAATACATTGATTCTTCCTGGATCTTGCCTCGCTGGTATCCGGTTTCCATGGCACCTAACACACCGCCTCTTTCCGTGATTCTTTCAAATTCAATAAGAACCTCCTCCTCCACAAGATCCGTAAGCTCATCCACGATAAAACTTCCCTGCAAAGGATTCTCATTCTTGGTCAGTCCCCACTCCCGGTTGACAATCAACTGGATGGCAAGGGCACGCCTTACCGATTCTGCAGACGGTGTGGTAATGGCCTCATCAAAAGCATTTGTATGCAGGCTGTTGCAGTTGTCATAAATGGCGCACAGCCCCTGGAGAGTGGTCCTGATATCATTAAACTGAATATCCTGGCTGTGTAAAGATCTGCCCGATGTCTGGATATGATATTTCAGTTTCTGAGATTTTTCATCTGCCTTGTATTTATATTTCATGGCTACAGCCCAGATCCTTCTGGCCACCCTTCCGATCACTGTATATTCCGGATCCATCCCATTGGAAAAGAAAAAGGAAAGAGACGGTGCAAAATAGTTGATATCCATCCCGCGGGAAAGATAATATTCCACATAGGTAAACCCGTTTGCCAGGGTCAGGGCAAGCTGGGTAATGGGATTGGCCCCTGCCTCTGCAATATGATAGCCTGAGATGGAAACCGAATAAAAATTTCTCACCTGGTGATCAATAAAGTATTGCTGGATATCCCCCATCATTCTCAGGGCAAATTCAATGGAAAAAATACAGGTATTCTGGCCCTGATCTTCCTTTAAAATATCTGCCTGGACCGTTCCCCTTACATTGGACATGGCAAATAGTTTAATCTCGGCAGCTTCATCTTCAGAAGGTTCCCGGCCATTCTCCTCTTTAAACTTATCCGTCTGCTGGGCAATGGCTGTATTGATAAACATGGCCAGCATCATGGGTGCCGGACCGTTAATGGTCATGGAAACCGATGTATTGGGGGCACACAGATCAAAGCCGTCATACAGCACTTTAACATCATCCATGGTACAAATGCTCACCCCCGAGGTTCCGATCTTGCCGTAAATATCCGGACGGGTATCCGGATCAAATCCATAAAGGGTAATCGAATCAAAGGCTGTGGACAATCTTTTGGCAGGGTAGGAGTCAGAAAGCAGTTTGAAGCGCCGATTGGTATCCGCAGGGCCCCCCTCTCCTGCAAACATCCTGGTAGGATCTTCATCCGCCCGTTTCAAAGGAAACACCCCTGCGGTAAAGGGGAAGTTGCCGGCAAAATTTTCTTTTCTCATCCATTCATACTGCTCGCCCGGATCTTTAAATTGCGGCAGGGATATTTTGGGAATTTTTGAATGGGACAAAGATTTGCTGTATAAAGGCATCTTAAATTCCTTGCCGCGGACATGATACACCAGTTCGTCCTTCCCATACATCTCTTTGCAGGTGTTAAATTCATCAATAATCTTATCGGTTTCTTCTTCCACAAGGGATTGGGCATCTGCAACTGCCGTCTTAAATTTTTCCAGCGCATCTGGAAATTGATCAAGGCCATATTCATCCATGATTTTTGAAGTCTCAGTCAAATGCCAGCGGTTGCGCACGGCTTCGGCCTGATCTTCGGTGGTTTTATGGTATGTCCTCACCGCATCGGCAATTTCGGCAAGGTATCGTGTTCTTTCTCCCGGGATAATAATGGTTTTTGAAGAAGATTCTTTTCTATCCGACCTTGGAATGCGGGACTCATATTTAATATTTTTCTTTGCTGCAATGAGATCCAGAAGGCCGTGATAAAAGGCGGTTATCCCGTCATCATTAAACTTGGATGCAATGGTTCCGTATACCGGCAGATCTTTTGGATCTGTATCCCAGGCCTTTTTATTTCTCTGTACCTGTTTTCTCACATCCCTTAATGCATCTTCACTGCCCTTTTTTTCATACTTGTTCACCACAACAATATCAGCATAATCCAGCATATCTATCTTTTCCAGCTGGGAAGGTGCACCAAATTCTGCCGTCATGACATAGATAGACATATTGACAAGGTCAACCACCCTTGAATCTCCCTGGCCAATACCGGCGGTTTCAACCATAATAATATCATATCCGGCAGCTTTGACCACATTGATTGCATCAGGCAACGCCTCGGGAAGCTCTGTCTGGGATCTTCTGGTTGCAAGAGACCGCATATAAACCCGGCCAGTTTCTATGGAATTCATTCTGATTCTGTCGCCCAGAAGAGCACCGCCTGTTTTCCGTCTGGACGGATCGCAGGAAAGGATGGCAATATTGACGTCTTTAAGATCGTGAAGAATCCTGATAATCAATTCATCTGTCAAAGATGACTTGCCTGCGCCACCTGTCCCGGTTAACCCGATGATGGGAACATCCTTTCTGTCTGCAATTTTGGCAATATTTGCAATAATTTTCTCAAACATTTTCCGGTCGTTGGCCTTGGCTTCCTGAACTGCAGAAATAAAGTTTGCCGTGACATATTTATTATCGATACTCAACTTCTTATAATCGAGCTTCTCATAATCAACCGAAGGGGTATCCATGGATCGCAGCATATCATTGATCATACCCTGAAGTCCCATATTTGCACCGTCTTCCGGAGAATAGATCCGGGTCACCCCATAGGCACGCAACTCATCCATTTCCAAAGGAATGATAACCCCCCCTCCGCCGCCAAAAATCTTAATGTGTGACCCACCTCTTTCTTTCAGGAGATCCACCATATACTTAAAATATTCAACATGCCCACCCTGGTAACTGGATACGGCAATGCCCTGAGCATCTTCTTCTATTGCGGCATCCACGACTTCTTTTGCAGACCGGTTATGGCCGATATGAATCACTTCGGCACCGGAATCCTGCAAAATTCTTCTCATTATATTTATGGAAGCATCATGGCCGTCAAAAAGTGATGTGGCCGTAACGATTTTAACTGAATGCTTAGGGTTGTAGATTTGAGTTTCCATACTCATCATTTCTCCTTTTAAAAACGTTCGGGAGTTTGATTAAACTAAACAAAGTTTATATGCTATAGTTTAACTGGCATAAAAATCTAAATAAATAAATAAAAATTTTTATTTTTGTTTAAAAATAAGTCCCAGAATAAAATCTGTTTGAATTTTAATGTATTCCTCAATGGTAAAATTGCGTTGCACATGCCAGCGCCGAAAGGCCCACATCTGGCCCAACACCGATATATTGTGACCCACAAGATTCAATATTTTGTCATCAAGCGTGGGAAAATTATCTTTTCCGGACAGAGAAGAAAGCGCATTGATAAAAATATCTGTTATGTTCAGCTCATTTTCCAGAACCATGACCTGCCATTTTTCCGGCAGAAACTGGGTCACCTGGTACATCATGAGAATATGGTCTCCCATCTTATCGCAAACATAAAAATATTGACGAATAACCTGGGCAAATCTTTCTTCTTTATCCGTATTTGACAAAGCATTTTCAACAGCATCCCGGACCTCCTCATGAATGGTTTTACACACAAGATATAAGAGGTCTTCTTTGGAACTGATATATTCATATAACGAGCCAATAGAAAAATTGGCCGCCTTTGCAATCATCCTTGTTGTGGTCTTGTGATATCCGTGTTCAATGAAAAGTTTAACTGTTGAATCGATAATCTGGCGCCGCCTTTCCCGGACCAGTTCGGGATTTTTTATTTGTGTGGGGACTTCTGTATCAGCTATTGGAGTTTTGGATTTTTTAAGCTTTCCCAAACGATCACTCCCTTTTCTTTAATCATATTATCAATAACAAGACTTGAACGAGCGCTCAGTCATAGAGATTTTTTTACATTTATTCAATAACTTGTCAAG
>JAGLFI010000017.1 GCA_023144585.1 Desulfobacula sp.
GATATTATCAAGGACAGGCTTTATACATCTCCTGCAAAAGATCCATTGCGTAGGGATGCCCAGACTGTCATGTTTATCATTCTGGATGCGATTGTAAAAATCATGGCACCGATTCTGCCGTTTACAGCTGATGAAATTTATCACCATATGCCCAAAGATTTGGATCAAAAAGAGTCTATTCACCTTGATGCAATGATTGAGCTCAATGATGAATGGGAAGACAAGGATCTGGCAGATAAATGGGAAAACATCAGAGGCCTCAGGGGTGAAGTTACCAAAGCTTTGGAAGAAGCAAGAAAAAGTAAACTGATTGGTCATCCTCTTGATGCAGCTCTTGAAGTAAAACTACCGGATACCCAACTAAAAACCCAGGTTCAGAATTTAAGTGAGAATATTAATGATATTTTCATTGTCTCAAGTGTTGTGATTGTGGATACACTTGATGATACCGCTTATCAGGGCAAAGAGATTGAAGGGCTTGCCATCAAGGTCAAAAAAGCAAAAGGGGTTAAGTGTGAAAGATGCTGGCGGTTTGATACCACCATCGGTAATGATGCAGATCATCCGACAACCTGTGAAAGATGTGCAGGTGCTTTAAAAAAGATATTGTAACCTGAAGGTCACACGTAACCATAAAGGTCACATATAAATTGAAAAAAATATGGCTTAGATTATTTCTGGTCAGCGGATGCGTCATTCTCGCTGACCAGATTAGTAAATTTATTATTAAAATAAATCTGGCATTATATGATAATATTATTGTTATAGAAAATTTTTTTAATATCACTCATATCCTGAATCCGGGTGGTGCTTTTGGTTTTTTTGCTTCAGGGTCCCTTGAAGTCATAAGATTTATTTTTCTGTTCATGTCATCTGTGGTTGCCCTTTTTGTTTTATGGTTTTACAAAAGATGCGCGGCAGACTTTATTTTGCTCTCTTATGGACTGGCCTTGATTTTGGGAGGTGCCATGGGAAACCTCATTGACAGGTTCAGATATGGTAAAGTTGTGGATTTTCTTGATTTTTATGTTGGTTCTGCCCATTGGCCGGCATTCAATGTCGCTGACAGCGCTATCACCATTGGAATGGGTATATTGATTTATCATATTTTATTTAACAAAACCCCTGATTTTTAAATGAGATTTTATGCATCCTGTACTCTTACATATCGGTAGTTTTAATCTTTACACCTATGGTCTTTTTGTTGGCCTGGGATTTATGACGGCAATATGGATTTCCCAAAAGAATGCAAAACCCCATGGCATATCCTCCCAGACCATTACAGATATTTTTTTTGTTATATTGCTGTCAGCTCTTTTTGGGGCACGATTCTTATATGTATTGATCAATTTTGACGCCTTTAAAAACAATCTGCCGGACATCTTTAAGATATGGGAGGGGGGGCTCGTCTTTTTCGGTGGATTCGTTGCTGTTGTTGTGGTTATGGCGGTCTACCTGAAAATAAAAAACTTCAACTTCTGGAAAATTACTGATATTATTTCACCCGGTGTTGCCTTAGGTCATGCTGTGGGAAGAATCGGATGTTTTTTCGCCGGATGCTGTTATGGAAAAGAATGTGCCCTGCCCATTGCAGTAAAGTTTACTCACCCTGAAACTCTGGCACCCATAGGTGTTTACCTGCATCCGACTCAGATTTATTCGGTATTTTCCAACCTGATTTTATTTTTTATTCTCTTATGGATTCAAAAAAGAAAGAAATTTAACGGCATGGTATTTTTAAGCCATATCATGATCTATTCATTGTTCAGATCCATTATTGAATTTTTTCGGGGGGATTTTCGAGGAGATTTCATATTTGAGTTTATCTCCCTGTCACAGGGAATCGGGATGATGGTTTCTCTGATTGCCTTTATCCTTTTGATCAAATTTTCAAGGCCTTTTTATGGTCAAAAATAATATTAAATATAATCAATTAAATTCATTCCTCAAATCTGTTCAAGCAGAGGATATTCCTGGATTGATTCTGATTTTTGGTGACTCGTATCTGTTAAAGCATGCTTTCAAAACAATAACTTCCTTTCTGCTTGGAAAGGATAATAATAAACAATTTGCCCTTGATACCCTTGAAGGCGGTTCTGTTTCCATGGGGGATATCATTGAACAGGTTTCTACTTTTTCATTTCTTGTTTCCAAAAAAATTGTGGCAGTCAAAAATGCTCCTTTGTTTCAAACACAACAGGGCAGCCAGGATATCAGTTTTTCACCATCAGACCTTGACCATCTCATTAGCTTTATTGAAAAAGGTATTCCTTTAAATCATTCTCTTATCTTCACAACAAATCTGATTGATAAAAGAAAAAAAATATACAAGGCCATAGCAGGCAAAGGATTGATTATTGACTGCTCTGTTGCCACAGGGGTAAGAAAAGCAGATCTGGATGAGCAGAGAGCAGTATTGCAAAGCGTTGCAGGTAAGATTCTGTTAAAATCTAAAAAAAAAATAGATACTCAGGCCTTCCATGCTTTGGTGGATTTGACCGGGTTTAATCTTGACCTTTTTTCTCAGAATATAGGAAAGTTGATTGCATATTGTGGAAAAAAACAGATCATTTCAATAGCTGATGTAAAAAGTGTTATTATAAGGGATAAAAAAGATCCCATATTTCATTTAACCAATGCCTTTATGGCCAAAGACGTTAAAAATGCGCTTTTTTATTTAAATTCACTTTTCAATGAAGGGTTTCATCCCCTTCAGATACTAAAGTCATTTGAAAATCAAATCCGAAAATTGATTTTGGTAAAATGTTTTATCGAACAATTTTATCAAAATAATACCCACATCAGTCTGAAAAGAATAAACTTCAATTCATTCAAGCAATCTGTGCTCCCAAAGATTATTAATCATGATGAACTGACCAAAACTGCCAGTGAAAGTCAGGATGAATATCTAATATCGAAAAGTCTAAAGAAAAAGAAAAAAATAAACAAGTCAATAGATCTTTTTCTTGCACCCAATCCTAAAAATGCATATCCTGTATTCCAGATATTTCAAAAATCTGAGAATTTTTCATTAAATGAACTGACTCAATCATTATTTTTTTTAAGTGACCTGGATTACAGGCTTAAGTCTTCATCTTTTGATGCAAGGACGGCCATAGAAAATTTTATTATCAACACCTGCAGCAGAGGAGGATTTGTGTATGCTGAAAAAAACAAAAATCGTCGCCACAATTTCTAGTTTAAATTGTTCTCCCGAATTTATCAAAGGGCTATACTGGGCAGGTGCAAATGTTGTCAGGCTTAATACCGCCCACATGACCCATGATGATGCCCTGCAAAGTTATTAAAAATACAAGACAGGTATCTAAAAAGATAGGGATTCTTTTAGATACCAAAGGCCCCGAGATTAGAACCTGTGATCACTGATGAACCCCTGGCTGGTAAAATATGGTGATATTATTCGAATGAAAGGCTGCACCGGGTGAAAAATCTGCACGGTGATGTGATCTGTGTCTCATATGAATATTTTGTCAGAGATGTTCCCATGGGAAGCTCCATATTGATTGATGACGGTTATATTGCCCTTGCTGTCATGGAAAAAGATGATGAGTATTTAAGCTGTCATGTAGAAAATGACGGGATCATTAATGCCAGAAAAAGTATTAATATTCCATCTGTCCATGTTACGCTTCCGGCCTTAAGTGAAAAAGATAAAGAGTTCATAAAATTTGCTGCTGACAACGATCTTGATTTTATTGCCCATTCTTTTGTAAGAAACAAAAATGATGTCATCGCCATTCAAAAGATTTTAGATGAAAAGAAATCTCTCATTAAAATTATTGCGAAAATAGAGAACGCACAAGGGTTGAGAACATAAATGAAATTCTTGATCATGCCTATGGAATTATGATTGCCAGAGGTGATTTGGCAGTTGAAATTCCAACGGAACAGATTCCTTTAATTCAAAAGCAAATCATCAAGACATGTATTGAGAAAAGAAAGCCGGTTATTGTTGCCACCCAGATGCTGCATTCCATGATAAAATCACCTAGACCCACTAGAGCCGAGGTGTCAGATGTCGCCAATGCGTGTCTGGATCGTACAGATGCCTTGATGCTCTCAGGAGAGACGGCTAATGGGAAATATCCTGAGATGGCAGTCAGGACCATGGCAAATATTGCCAAGGAAGTAGAGAAAAAAAGGAGTAGTTTTATAAATGCCCCGTATACCAGTGATGACAAGATCACTGCTTATCTTGCCAAGGCCGCTGTTAAAGCTTCCTTAAGACTGAATTCAAAGGGTATTGTTGCAGATTCCCTGACAGGGAGTTCTATTAGAGCCCTTGCTGCTTACAGATGTGACAGCCCGATCTATGCACAGGTTTATGATAAGCAGGTAATGAGACAATTATCTTTGTCCTTTGGTGTTTTCTCAGACTATATTCCTCTTGATGTTACAAAGGAAGCATCCTTAAAGCCGTCCATCGATAAGCTTTTAGATAGAAAGCTGATCAAACCGGAAGATTTTATTATTGTCCTTGCCGGAAGTTTTGGAGTCAAACAGGGGGCATCTTATATTGAAATCAGTACAGCAGGTAACTTCAAGGAAAAATAAATTCAGGAAGCAAATAAATCCTGGGCATTATAGGAGCTTCGAACAAAAGGTCCGGCAGCCACTTTTTTAAATCCGATTTTCCTGGCTTTTTTCTCAAGCTGTTTAAACTCTGAAGGAGAATAATATTTTTTAACTTTAAGATGGGCTTTTGTGGGTTGAAGATACTGACCAAGAGTTATGATGTCGCAGTCATGATGGTATAAATCCGATAGGGTCTGTTCAAGTTCTTCCATGGTTTCACCTAAGCCCACCATGATACCCGACTTGACCGGCATTGAAGTGTCAATTGTATTTACAATCTGCAAAAGATCAAGTGATTGCTGATAGTTAGCTTCGGGTCGGGCTATTGGGCAAAGTGAAGGAACCGTCTCAATATTATGGTTTAATACATCCGGCTTTGCAGCTACAACTATCTTTAGAGCCTCAATATTCCCTTGAAAATCAGGAATCAGGACCTCGACTTTCGGATCATCCGGAAGCGTGGCTTTAATGGCTTTAATCGTCTCTGCAAAATGGGAAGCACCGCCATCTTCCAGGTCATCTCTTGTAACTGAGGTAACCACAACATATTTTAGTCTTAAATCAAGAGCTGTCCTGGCTACTTTCATGGGTTCATCCGGATCAACCAAGATAGGGGTTCCGTAAGCGACATTGCAAAACCTGCAGTTTCGTGTACATTCCGACCCTAAAATCATAAAGGTAGAAGTGTTTTTGGAAAAACATTCAAACATATTGGGACAATTGGCTTCCTGGCAGACCGTGTGCAGCCCGGCAGTAGAAAGAAGGCTTCTTACCCGTTGATAATTCCCGCCTTTGGGAAGGCTTTTTTTAAGCCATGAGGGCTTGCCTTTTTTTTGTTTTTTTTTAAGTTCCATTGTGCCTTCCTTTTTATAGCCTGGCTGTCATCAATTTTTAATCGAATAATCAAATACTGATGAAAAATGTTTTATAAAGGCGTCTTTTATCCGGCCCATAGCAATATCATAATTGTTTGTATCAAATTTTTTTATTTCCTTTTCAATGGATGTTATGGATATATCGTTAAGCCCGCAGGGTTTGATCCATGAAAAGGGTTCAAGATCAGGATTGATGTTCATGGCAAGGCCATGAAAGGATATCCCTCGTTTGATTGATATCCCCACGCTTCCGATTTTTGAATTATCAACCCAGATACCATGATTTTTTTGGTTTCTGTCTGCATCAATGTTAAAATTCAGAGCCGTCCGCTTCATGATCTCTTCAAGGCCATGGACAAAATCCTTTATACCGATTTTATTTTTCTCAAGATCAATAATAGGGTACATAACTGCTTGGCCAGGGCCATGATAAGTAATATTTCCGCCACGATTTGTTTGAACCAGGTCAATCTTTTTTAAACTTAAAAATTTTTTAGAAACCCCTAAATTTTTTTCTCCACCTCTTTTTCCCAGGGTGAAAACAGATGGATGCTCAACAAAGAGAATTCGATCCTCGGTAATGGTGAGATCAATCTTTGATTTCAGGGTTTTCAGCTGAAGGTCAAGCGCTCTTTTGTATTCTAAAAGACCCAGGTCTATAAATACAGCAGAGCGCTTAGTTCTGTTTAACCTCTGAGGCATGGTTTCCTTGCCGCAGCGACTTCATCAAGTCGTGTAACTTTTGTCAGAAGCGGTGCTTTTTTAAGTTTTTCAGGATTTTCCCTGGCTTCTTTTGCAATGGCCTTTACCGCATTGATAAACTGATCAATATCTTCTTTTGATTCAGTTTCCGTGGGTTCTACCATAAATGCGCCTTCCACAACCAGAGGGAAATAGATTGTGGGCGGGTGAAATCCATAATCCAGAAGTCTTTTGGCCATATCCATGGTGGTAATGTGATCCTTTTTTTGGAATTCATCATTGAATACACATTCATGCATACATGGCAGGTCATAGGGCAGATTAAGCGTACCTTTCAGACTTTCCTTAACATAGTTGGCATTGAGGACTGCTAATTTGCTGGCATCAGAAAGTCCTTTGGCACCCATGGAAAGAATGTAAGAATAGGCTTTTATCAAAACTCCGAAATGTCCGTAAAAGGTATGAAGTCTGCCAATGGTATCCGGATAATCCGTAACAAATTTATATGAGTCCAAGTTTTTTACGACCCGTGGTATGGGCAGAAAGGGTTCAAGTGATTTGACGACTGCAACCGGTCCAGCTCCTGGGCCGCCACCACCATGGGGAGTAGAGAATGTTTTATGGAGATTTAAATGAAGGACATCAATTCCGAGTTCTCCGGGTTTGACAACGCCCATAATGGCATTCATGTTCGCACCGTCACCATAGACAAGTCCTCCTTTTGAATGCACAATATCCGCTATTTCTTTGATATTGGATTCAAAAAGCCCCAAAGTATTGGGATTGGTCACCATGATTCCGGCAGTATCTTCATCCATGACAGCTGCAACTGCCTCCGGCTCAAGGATTCCGTTTTCTCCGGATTGAATATTGATGGATTCATACCCGCAAAGGCTTGCACTGGCAGGATTGGTGCCGTGTGCAGTATCCGGTATAATAATTTTGGAGCGCTGTTTTCCTGATTTTGCATGATACGCATAAATTATGAGCATGCCGGCAAGTTCTCCGTGTGCTCCGGCAGCCGGTTGAAGGGTCACTGCATCAAACCCTGTTATTGCTGCAAGGTATTGCTCAAGGTTGAACACCAGTTTTAATGCTCCTTGAGAAAATTCGTCTCCGACAAGAGGGTGAGCACCGGCAAAGCCCTGGCGGGCAGCCTGCACTTCATTGGTTTTGGGATTATATTTCATGGTGCATGAACCCAAAGGGTACATGCCTGAATCCACACCAAAATTCCATTGGGAAAGTCGTGTGTAATGCCGTGCCACATCCAGCTCGGAAAGCTGGGGAAGTTCAGGTGCATCACCTGTAAGGCTTTCATCGAGCTCTGCTCTGTCAACATCCTGTCTTGGCAGGGACATGGCGCAGCGTCCTTTGCAACTTTTATCCCAAAGCAAAGGTTCATTGAAAATAAGACCGCTTGTTCCAGATTGCTGATTCATTATTGCACCTCCTTTGCCAATTGGTCAATATCCTCTTTTGAGAGGGTTTCCGTTGCACAAAACAAATAATGCTGTTTAAGTTCAGGATAAAACGGTTCAAGATTCATTCCTGCAAATGTGCACTTGTCATTCACCAGGGAAGCTCTTTTCTGCTCAAATCCAGCAGGTGCTTTTAGAACAAATTCGTTGAAAAAAGGCACGTCAAATGCAGATTCAAAGCTTGAGTTCTCAAGGCTTATTTTCAAGTATACGGCTTTGTCATGATTTTGCTGTGCAATTTCCCTGATGCCGATTTTACCCACAGTGGCAAGGTAAATAGCGGCTGTCATGGCGTTGAGGCCATTATTGGAGCAAATATTGGAAGACGCTTTTTCCCGCCTGATATGCTGTTCTCTAGTGGCAAGGGTTAATACAAATCCTTCGTCACCATTTGTATCACTGGTTTTTCCGATAAAACGGCCGGGAAGGTTTCTCATTTGTTGTTTGGTCCCGGCAAGCAATCCCAGGCCCGGGCCACCAAAGGATTTGGAAATACCAAGGCTCTGGCCTTCACCTGCAACCAGATCTGCACCAAAACTGCCTGGATTTTTCAAAAGACCAAATGCAAGCGCTTCAGTAAAAGAGGCAATAAGCAATATTTTTTTGGTGTCAGCCATGTCTTTAAAGGCTTTTAAATCTTCAATGTTACCAAAAAAATTTGGCGACTGGACAGCAATTCCTGCAATGTCATCCATATCCTCCAGAGCACCAACATCTGTAAGACCGTCTTTTGTATAAGGGATCTCAATGATTTCATATCCTGCAGGATTGATATAGGTATGAATAATCTGTCTGTGACTTGGATGGACAAGAGATGAAACGGCAATCTTATTTGCTTTTCTATTTTTTCTTAAAGCAATCAAAGCTGCTTCTGCAAGAGCGGTTCCGCAATCATAATGGGATGCAGTCGCAACATCCATTCCCAACAATTCAGTTACCATGGTCTGGAATTCATAAATACCCTGCAAGGTTCCCTGGCTGACTTCCGGCTGGTAGGGTGTATAGGCTGTCATAAATTCCGACCTTGAAATCAGATAGGGGATAATGGCAGGGATATAGTGGTCATAACTGCCGGCACCAATAAAACATTTATATTCTTTACAGGCAATATTGGAAGAAGCAAGCTCTTCCATGTGGACATTCAGCTCCCACTCGGACAAGCTTTGGGGGATATCCATACTTTTTTTTGTTTTCAGATTATCCGGTATGCAGTTAAACAGGTCTTCAAGACTGGATTGTCCTGTAACTTTAAGCATATCTTCAATATCTTCTTTGGTATGTGGAAGATAGCGCATGGCATTTATCCTTTCAGCATATCAAGGTATGCTGGTTTGTCCATAAGGTTATCCAGTTGGGCAACATCATCCGGTTTTACTTTAATGATCCACCCGTTGTCATAACAGGACTCATTCACAAGCTCGGGGGCATCCTCAAGCGCTTCATTAATTCCCACAATCTCTCCTGAGATAGGAATATACATTTCCGAAACCGCCTTTACCGATTCCACACTTCCAAATTCATCTCCCTCGGAGAAGGTGTCACCCACCTCGGGAAGTTCCACAAAAACGATTTCTCCCAGCTGATCCTGGGCATAATCGTTAATGCCAATCGTTACGATATCACTGTCGAGTTTTGCCCATTCATGATCTTTTGTGTATTTCACATCATCCGGCAAGTTAAGATCACTAATTTCTTTCATAAAAACCTCCAATTAATAAGTATTAAATAAAATTATTCAGTTTTTTCCTTGCAGATCTGTCAGGTCTGATATCTGTCACAATGGTCGCAGTAATCGCTCTTTTTCTTTCTTTCAGTGTCAATTTCATACCAGGTCTTAGTTTTCTTGAAACCATGACAAAACCACAGCTAATCCCTTTTATTTTTAAATCATCGGGAAGATTTTTTGAGCAGATGCTCACAATATTCCCTTCATGCCAGGTGATACCCATATCTGTAGCACAGGTCAGCACTTTACCAATCACTATACCAGGCACTTTTTCTGTTTCATCTATTACAAGGGTATTGTCACCCGGGGCAACTTTTCTTAAAGAGTCCCCGACAAATGGATAGGTAAATGAATCGTTTCTGGAGGGTTCAAGTGCATCAGCACCAAGAAAATCCTTGGTAAAATCCGTTTTGTCTTTATTATAGGGAAGTGCAAAATCCCATGGATGATTTGTAAATTTCCAGTTTCCAATGTCCTGATGAGATAGGGGCAGACATGCTCCGGTCCTTAGAGAATCCCTGGAACCCAAACCACAGGCAGTAATACCAAGTTTTTCTCCTTCGGACAAAACATCTTTCCAGAATGAAACTATGGCGCCAGGGTTGAGAAATATTTCAAATCCAAATTCACCGGTATATCCTGATCTTGACAATAATACCGGGGTGCCGTTCAGCAATTTTACTTTTGATTCATCCAGGGAAAATTTATCCTGGACAGATTTATTAAAATTTCCTTTAAATGAAAAGTAGGGCATTTTATGAAAAACCGCATCAGGATTCTGAATAAGCTTTGAAAGAATCCGGGCGGAATTAATGCCCTGTATGTCCATCTTTGCAATTTTTTGTGATAAATCTTCAATGTTCACATCCAGACTCTTTTTATTTGTAGCAAGGTGTTGGACAATGGCTGTGCCCATACCGGCATTGACGCAGATCATAAAAAAAGTATCTGAAAATTTGTAAACAATGGCATCATCGATACAATGGCCTTGCCCATTTAAAAAGGCTCCATATACACAACGGCCTTGTTTAAGTGCAGCAATATCCCTTGTAAAACAATAATTGATCAGTTCAAATGCATCATTGCCGTTAACGTTGATACAGGCCATATGACTGGTATCAAATATACCGGCTGATTTTAAAACGCCAAGATGTTCATTTTTGACCCCGGTATCATACCACAGCGGCATGTCAAATCCGCCAAAAT
>JAGLFI010000170.1 GCA_023144585.1 Desulfobacula sp.
TTATCGCCCGCCTTGTACTCGAAAAAATTTTCAACTTTTCGTTCAGGCACTATTCAATTTAAAAGTTGATTTTATCCTATTCTTGCTTATTTTCAAGTTATAATATTTAAAATGAACCATATTGACTTTATTGGGGAGACACTTTATAACGCCGGACAATTATGACACACTATAAAAAACCGTTTCTCACACCCGCCATTTTCCTGAAGGCAATAATTTATACCAATGTATTCATGTTTATTATCAGCCTGATTTACAGTGGTAAAAATATGATCCTGACCCTTAATCCGTTTTATGCATTAACCCCGTCAATGGACGTGCTGAACTTTCTTGGTGCATCGGGCCGGCTTCCCATTATTAAATTTCAGGCATGGTGGTCTTTGATTACTGCCAACTGGCTTCATGGCGGGCTTCTCCATATTCTGTTTAACATGATGGCCTTAAAAACGATTGCCCCTTTGGTCATGAAAGAATTCGGACTGTCTCGAATGTTTTCCATTTATACTCTGGCAGGTATTGCAGGTTTTTTATTATCCTATTTTGGCAATGTTTATCTGACCATTGGTGCTTCATCAGGGCTTTGCGGACTAATTGGAGCGGCTCTTTTTTTCGGCAAATCAAGGGGGGGGCAATGGGGACGGCTGGTATACAAACAAACCTCGGGATGGGTTGTCACTCTTGTCCTGATTGGTTTTTTAATGCCCAATATCAACAATTGGAGCCATGCAGGCGGATTGCTTGCCGGTATCTTTTTGGGCTGGATTCTGGGATATAATGAAAAAAGAACAGAAAATATCTTTGATAGATCATTGGCTGTTTTTTTTGTCGGCATAACTCTGTGGCTTTTGGCAAAATCAGTGATACAGGGTTTTTTCCTTATTTATTCCTGAACTAAGAATTTTACACAAATTTTACAAAGGCTTCTTGAAATCAGATGCTTTCTAAATTATTATATCTTTTATGAAAAATCATTAGGGTAAGCCAATACTAAACCAAATACTAAAAAAGGCCAATGCTTAAAAAAATAGGTAAAATAGCAGTTGTCGGAATGGCTGGAATATTTCCCATGGCTCTGGATACCCGGCAATTTCTTGACAATATCATCCATAAAAAAGACTCGGTTATCACCGTTCCGGATCATCGATGGCCTGGGCCTGTCAAGGATTTTATCTCCCAGCAGACGCTTCCTGACAAGGCCATCTCAAACAAAGCAGGACTCATCGAGCATTTCCATTTTGATCCTGACGGTTTTCTGATGGATAAGGATCTTTTATCTGAACTTGATCCTTTACACCAGCTTGTTCTGCATGCAGGAAGGGATGCTTTTTTACAATGTTCCCACACAAAAGAAGATAAAAAACGAACCGGGGTAATTATAGCTGCCATCGCCCTTCCCACTGATGCATCCTCTCAGATTTCCTGGCAGATAGTTTGCAATGGCAATAAAAACTATAAATCAATTGGCCCAAAAGATTTCTTACGTGCGTCAGTCGTTTCGCTTCCGGCAGCCATTCTTGCCAGGGCCATGGGGTTTGAAGGCACCAGCTTTACCCTTGATGCTGCCTGTGCATCCTCTTTATATTCCATCAAGCTTGCCTGTGAACACCTTCATTTAAAAAAGGCAGACATCATGGTGGCCGGTGGTGTTTCCAGGCCGGATTCTCTTTATACCCAGATCGGATTTTCTCAGTTACAGGCATTATCTCCCACGGGCAGATGCTCATCCTTTGATAAGGATGCTGACGGACTCGTTGTCGGAGAAGGAACCGGCATTGTTGTGTTGAAAAGGCTTGAAGATGCCATAAATTTTGGTGATGAAATCCATGCCGTCATCACCGGGGCCGGGGCATCCAATGATATTGAAGGAACCTTGGTGGGACCCGTCTCGGAAGGCCAGGTTCGTGCCATGATCCAGGCGTATAAACAGGCATCGTGGACTCCTTTAGACATCCAGTACATGGAATGCCATGGATCAGGTACTCCTGTGGGGGATCAGGTGGAATTATCCAGCATACATGCGTTGCTGGATGCATTTGACTGTCCAGATAAATATCTTTCCATTGGATCAGTCAAATCAATGACCGGTCATCTTCTTACAGCAGCAGGGGCAGCAGGATTTATTAAAACTATTCTTTCAATGAATGAGGGGTTCTTACCACCTTCATTGAATTATTCTGCGCCTTTTTCCAAAAGCATTTTAAATGAGAGTAATATTAAAGTTCAAACCAAGATTGAAGACTGGCACCCCGACTCCATCCATTCACCCAGGCGGGCCGGTATCAGTGCGTTTGGTTTTGGCGGTATCAATGCCCATCTTCTGGTTGAAGAATTTAAAAAAAATCCAAAACAACGGCTTCCAGAACAATTACTTATTGATAAAAAAGAAACCTTAAAAAAGGTTCCCTGTGCCATTGTCGGTATGGAAACCATTGCAAAAAATTGTCTTTCCCTGTCTGATTTTAAAGATCTCGTGTTTGATAAAACACGCCTGAATCCGGAACAGCCGGGATCAAGATGGAAAAGGAAACAAGCTCAGGATTCGATGGAAAAACCGGGATTTTATATGGATCACTTGGCAATTGGGGTCGGTGAGTTCCATATCCCTCCCAATCAAATGGATGATATCCTGCCCCAGCAGATTATTCTTCTTAAAGCTGCCAAAGGGGCCCTGGAAGACGCAAATATCAGCCCAAGACCTTTAGAGGGCGAATCCCAGAGGTATCATATCGGTTGTGCCATTGGAATCGAATTTGATTATGGCGCCACTGATTTTCATCTTCGCTGGAAAATCAATCATCTTGACGAAGAGCTGAAAGATACCATTTCTCGGCCTTTGACCTTTAACCGGACTTTGGGTGCTCTTGGCGGAATTGTGGCATCCCGTGTGGCAAGGGAATTCAAACTTGGTGGACCCTGTTTCACCCTGTCTGCCGGAGCAGCTTCCGGCATCAAGGCCATTGAAACGGCTGTTCATTCTTTAAGTGCTTATGAAACCGATGTCTTTATCTGCGGCTGTGTTGACCTTGCAGGGGATATCCGGCAATTTGCCCTCAATGATATAGCCACCCCCCCGACTGAAGGAATCCTGCCGTCTGAAGGAGCTGCTGCCATTGTGTTAAAACGGCTGAATCAAGCCATTGAAGACAAGGACAGTATTTATGGTGTCATCACCGGTGTGGCAGGTGCAAGCGGCGGTCCTATTCCCGGTGAAACAGGTAATGATTCAGAAATATCGGAGACCCTTTATATCCAATCCCTTGAAAATGCCCTTAAAGATTCAAACACATTATTTAAGGATATCTGTCTTTATGAAACCTGTTCTACAGGGATAAAGGAATATGACGCAATCGAGAGCAAGGTAGTAAACACGCTTTTTTTAAAAAATTCGGATATTTCTCCCTGCCCTGTCTCATCAACCTCTTCTATCGTCGGAAACACCAGGGGGGCATCTGCTTTATTCTCCGTTATCAAGACAGCGCTTTACCTTAATGACAAGCTGGCACCCTTGAATCAAACAACAAGAAAGGCCTGTGTTGCATCCATTACCCTGGATGGTGCCTGTTCCCATGTAATCCTTGAAGAAAACAGACAGGAAAGTAAAAAAAATCTGGTATCCGCTCCCAAAACCCCATCATCAAAAGACCTGATCATTAAAATAAACCCACGGCATATTTCAGAAGAAACACTTTTGAAAATCCAGGAACACCTTGTTATTAATGGAACCACAGAAAATCGAGTCCAACAAGTTACCCCGATCCTTGATCCGGATCTGATTGCCAAGGCCAGTCTTGCAACATCCAATGCCCATGAAAAATT
>JAGLFI010000171.1 GCA_023144585.1 Desulfobacula sp.
GCCAGACGGTTCTTGCCAATGAGCAGGTTGAGCAGGATAAATGCTGGAGATGTTCCCAAACGGTTCAGCAAAAAAAACTTTGGCAATGGTTTTTTAAAATTACAGATTATGCCCAGGATCTTCTGGTTCATTGTGATAAGCTTCCGGGATGGCCTGATAAAGTAACCGTTATGCAGAAAAACTGGATTGGCCGGAGTGTTGGATCTGAATTGAAATTTAAAATCGATGGCAGGGATGATGATATTGTGGTTTTTACCACAAGGCCGGACACGGTTTTTGGTGCAACCTTTATGTGCCTTGCCCCTGAGCATCTCCTGGTTGAAAGCCTTTCAAAGGGAACTGACAAGCAAGATGAAGTGACCGCATTTGTCCAAAAGGTGTCCATTCAGGAAAGATCTGCTGAAGGTTTAGAAAAATATGAAAAAGAAGGGGTCTTTACAGGTGCCTTTTGCATTAATCCTGCCACCAACGAAAAAATTCCGGTTTATACAGCCAATTTTGTTTTAATGGAATATGGAACCGGTGCCATCATGTCTGTCCCGGCCGGTGATCAGCGGGATTTTGAGTTTGCTAAGAAATACGGACTTGAAATCAGGGTGGTGGTTCAGCCAAAAGGAGAAAACTTTGACGGGAATACAATGGAAGAGGCTTATGCCGGCGAAGGTATTCTTGTAAATTCTGATGAATTTAATGGGTTGGACTATAAAAAAGGCATGGATGCTATTACAAACTGGCTGGAAAAAAAGGGCAGGGGGAAAAAGACTGTTTCTTATCGATTAAGAGACTGGGGAATTTCAAGACAGCGATATTGGGGCACACCGATTCCAGTTATTCACTGCCCGGATTGCGGTGTGGTTCCTGTCCCTGAAGCTGATCTTCCCATAAAGCTTCCTGAAGATGTAAAGCTTCTTGAAAAAGGAGGATCTCCCTTACCAAACCTTGATTTTTTTGCAAAGGCTACCTGTCCTGAATGCGGCAGAAAGGATGCAAAAAGAGATACGGATACCATGGATACTTTTGTTGAATCTTCCTGGTATTATTTAAGATATTGTTCTCCCCGATTTGAAGACGGCATGTTTGACCCTGAAGCCGTCAAATACTGGGCTCCTGTGGACCAGTATATCGGCGGGGTAGAACATGCGGTTCTTCATTTATTATATTCAAGATATTTTATGCGGGTGTTAAATACTCTTGGAATGATTGATTTTAAGGAACCGTTTACACGGCTGCTTACCCAGGGAATGGTTTGCAAGGAAACCATGACCTGTCCTGAACATGGATACCTTTATCCCGAAGAAGCGGTGAAAACCGCTGAAGAAAAGCTTGCGTGTACAAAATGTAACAAGGATGTGAAGCTCGGACGTGTTATAAAGATGTCTAAATCCAAGAAAAATGTTGTTGATCCCAATGAACTGCTTGAAAAATATGGTGCAGATGTGACCCGGTTATTCTGCCTGTTTGCAGCTCCCCCTGAAAGGGATCTTGAATGGAATGAGGATGGGGTTGAGGGGAACAATAGATTTGTAAACAGGGTGTGGCGTCTTGCCCTTGAATGCATGGAAAAAATTGATGAATCGAAATCCTATACAGGAGCTGCTTCAGGCCTTGTATCACCCCAGGCAAAAGATCTCTATATCAAGGCAAACCAGACCATACAAAAGGTCACGGATGATATTGATAAAAGCTTTCATTTTAATACGGCTATTTCAGCAGTAATGGAGCTTGTAAATGCCATGTATACGATTGATCTCGATTCTGCAGATCTTGAGCTGAAAAAAGTAATCCTGTTTTGTCTTGAGAACACTCTTTTGCTGCTGTCCCCAATTATTCCACATTTTTGTGAAGAGCTTTTTAAACGATTGGGTAAAAAGGGATCAATTATAGAACACTCCTGGCCTGAATACAGAAAAGATTCTCTTAAAACAGATGATGCTCTTGTTATTGTCCAGATAAATGGAAAGCTTCGTTCCAAATTCACCATCAATGCAGGCTGTGAAGAGGCTGAAATTAAAAAAACAGCCCTGGCAGATACAAAAATCAAAAAACATATGGGTGATAAAGAGCCTAAAAAAATTATTATTATCAGAAAAAAACAAACACTTGTAAATATAGTGATTTAATATGAAAAATTTAAAATGGAGCGTATTTATTTGTCTATTTGTATTTACACTTTTTGCATCCTGCGGTTACCAGTTTGAGGGGGGTGGATATATTAAGGACGATGTGATGCATATTGCTGTTCAGGTTTTGGAGAATAAGAGCTCTGAAACAGGAGCCGGCATCGCTTTTACTAATGCATTGATCCAGGAAATCATTCAAAAGATCGATACAAAAGTTGTTGATGAATCCCGTGCAACTGCTGTTCTTGAAGGAACCATCAATGCTATAACATTTAGTACTGCGGCACGTTCAAGCACGGAATCTGTGATAGATAGAAAGGTTTCATCCATAGTTGATCTGAGACTTATAAACAAGGAGGATGGAGAAGTGATCTGGTCTGTTAAGAGTTTTGTAACATATGAAGACTATGCCGTATCTGAAGATAAGGTGAGTGATGAAGTCAGCAAAAACGAAGCAGTCAATAAAATTGCCATAAGAAATGCTGAAAAATTAGTCAGCCAAATGCTGACTAATTTTTAGAGCTATTATAGTAAAGACAGGATTTATATTTTAAAATATAAATCCTGTCTAAGTTAGTTAAATAAAAAAGTTTGTGAAAGCTTATGCGTTCATGGACTTGAATAGTCTTGAAATTTTTCTGGAAGCAGTCTTTTTATGGATAACACCCTTTTTAGCAGCTTTGTGAATTGAAGATTGAATTTTTCTCATAATTTCATCTTTATTGTCACTACCGTCTTCTTTTGCAGTGATAAGCTTTTTTTCCAAATTTTTAAGGGTGGTTTTTACAGATCTATTTCTAAGCCGTCTTACCTGACTTTGTTTTGCACGTTTTTTTGCAGATTTATGGTTAGCCAACTTGGTCTTGCTCCTTGTTTAAGTGTATTAAATATAAAATTTTGCCATATTTCGAATTTGTAAATTTATGTGATTGAGCTGTTTTTGTCAAGGAAAAGTTGTGAGAAAAATATTTAAAAATACAGCATTGATAAGTATTTTAACTCTTACCAGTCGTATTCTTGGGGTTATAAGGGATGCGTTCATTGCTATGTATTTTGGCATATCTTCCCAAAGTGATGCTTTTTTTATCGCGTTCAGACCGTTTGATCTTGTCAGGAAATTATTTTCCGAAGGGATTTTAAGCATTTCATTTGTGCCGGTCTTTTCTGAAACTCTGGAAAGGGAAGGGCATTCAAAGGCTGTAGCAATGGCTTTTTCTTTCTTTTGTTTTCTATCCCTGATAGGGATACTCATTGTGCTTGCCGGAATTTTTTTTGCCCCGGTAATCATAAAGATCATCGCTCCGGGATTTGTCGAAGTTTCATACAAGTATGGACTCACGATTATATTGTTCAAAATCATGCTGCCATATCTCTGGTTGATTCTCATTACTTCGCTTTGCATGGGCGTATTGAATTCGTTTGGAAATTTTGGAATTCCTGCTATTGCCCCCGTTGTTTTTAATATAGTTATGATAGTGTTTACAATCTCAGTATCAAGATATTTTGAAATTTCTGTAACAGGGTTGGCGATTGGGGTTACAATTGGTGGTATTCTTCAGCTTGCCATCCAGATACCCTTTATGATTCGTCTTGGGATGTTAAAAATTCCCGTGTTCCAACTTTGTCATCCTAAGGTGTTAAAAATTATAAAAACAATGATCCCCTGTATGATTGGAGC
>JAGLFI010000172.1 GCA_023144585.1 Desulfobacula sp.
TTGTGGTCATGGAAGCTGATACCGGAAAAATCATTGCCATGACAGGGTTTGATCTACAAAATCCCAATACCAACCCCTGTATCGACTCAGACTATCCGGCTGCAAGCATCTTTAAGATTGTAACGGCAGCAGCAGCTGTTGAAACCCTGAACTACACTCCACAGACACAACTCTACTTTAACGGGAATAAGTATACGTTATATAAGCGTCAACTCAGGGATGTTAAGAATAAATATACCTATAAAATCTCATTTTCCAGGGCGTTTGCCGAATCAGTAAATCCGATATTTGGAAAAATCGGAAAAAATTACCTTGGAAAAGAAAAACTTGAATTCTATGCCGATGCGTTTGGATTTAACCAGATTGTCCAGTCGGAACTACCCTTTGTTTCAGGTAATTTTGAAACAAATGATAAAAACTACCATCTGGCGGAACTTGGTTGCGGCTTTAACAATGATACCATGATCTCACCGATATTTGGTGCCATGCTCACCTCGGCAGTGGTTAATTCAGGTAAGGTTATGCTGCCAAGTATTGTTGAACATGTCACTAACTTTGATGGAGAAATTATTTACAAACATAAAAAAGCTATTTATAAGACCGCAATAAGTCCGCAAACTGCAGCAACAATGATGAAGTTAATGGAAAGAACCATATCAAAGGGGACTGCCAGGAAATCCTTCAGAGGTGCTTCCCGGGACAAAGTCCTTTCCAAGCTTGTAATTGGTGGAAAGACCGGTTCTTTATATAACAAAAAGCATACGATTAAATACGACTGGTTTACCGGGTTTGGAAAAGAGAAAGAAACAAATAAAAAAATTGTTTTGTCTATTGTTGTCGGGCATAGAAAATATATTGGAACAAGAGCAACTACTTATGCAAAAATGATTTTAAAACAATATTTTAAAAAAAATATAACTACAACTGCAAAATTGTAAAACCAAAAAATCTTTTGGATGACGGAGAGAAGAATGATTGAGGCAGCAAAGCATTTTTTAAACCCTTTCTTAAATCGGGTCAAAAAATTATTTTCAATCAATATTGAAATCGGCAAATCCATAAAACAGGTAAAAGAAAACTCCATCATATTCTTCCCTTACCAACCCGTTACATTTTCCTGCGGCATTAGTGCTTTTGTTGCATTTAAGGCAGGCAGCGATCCAGACCATTTAAATTTCGACCTTATCCAGGAAATGGTCCTTTCGTTAAAAATAAAAAGTTTATCCTCCGATGTTTTATCTATACGGGATAACTTCCCCGGCAGTGATGATCTTCTGAACGCCTTGTTTGAAGAGTGCCAGGGGTTTAAACAGGAAAGTGTTTTTTGTGATCTTTTTTTTAATGAAGAAAAAAGAGAGATGCTTTCATCTATTTCAGAAACAATTGAACAATTGATAAAGGATCAAACCGCAATATTTAAAAAAGAAGTTGCAAATCTTTCTTCTTTGGATGTTGAAATGATTTCCCTGCGTCTTGAAAAACTCCAGGATATTTGCTGGTGTCTTAAAAAAGAAATCCTGGACAATATCATCGCCATCAGTGATCTTGCCATTGGTCTTGAAAGTTCTGACAACACTCACGGGTTAAAAATATTTAAAAGAATTAATGCCGTACTGAACAGTATTGATCGACTTGAAGTCAGAGGAAGAGATTCTGCAGGAATTTCGGTTATATTTACCTTTACCAAACAGGAATTTGAAAATTTCAGAAAAGGATTAATCAAGGCAGGACTTTCGGAAAGGTTGAAACAGCGGACAAATCATCTGGTATTATCCAATAACAGTCTCACCATCAAGGATACACACCCTGAAAATGACCCGCACTTTGTAACAATTTCTTTTATCTACAAATTTGCTGCAGAAATCGGTGCACTTGGGGACAATGTAAGTTTTATCCGAAGCCAGATTAAAAATGATCATATGCTTCAATTACTTTCAAATTATCACTTTATTGCCAATTCCATATCTGCTCACACCCGATGGGCATCTGTCGGAGATATTTCTGTAGCCAACTGCCATCCCCAGGACAACACTCCCACAGACAGGAAAATAGGCAAGTCCGGTATCATTCATGTCTGCCTGAATGGAGATATTGATAATTATCTTGAGCTAAAGACAAAGTATGAAGCACGATATGATAAAATCCATGAAGAGATCAATACGGATACCAAGCTGATCCCGCTTCAGATCGAGCACTACCTGAAACTAAACGAATCCATTGAGGAAGCCTTCAGGTTAGCTGTCAACGATTTTGAAGGCTCCCATGCCATCAGCATGCACTCGAACCTTGCACCGGGAAAACTGTTTTTAGCCCAGAAAGGAAGTGGGCAGGCTATTTTTGTCGGGATTGCAAAGGATCATTATATTGCGGCATCAGAACTCTATGGCATTGTAGAAGAAACTCAGAATTTCATCAAACTCAATGGAGGAAGCAAGGGTCAAATTGTTATACTGGATCAGGATTCATCCGGTGGTGTATCAGGGATTCAATCCTTATATTACGACAATACCCCCATCAGCATAACAGACGATCATATACAGACAAGCCAGATTACCTCAAGGGATATTGACCGGCAAAACTTCCCTCACTATTTTTTAAAAGAAATTTCAGAATCCCCAGGTTCAGTTGAAAAAACCCTGGAAAACAAATTTAAAGTATCCACGGAATCAAACCTGTTCACCACAAGCCTGGATGAGACGGTGATTCCAAAATCACTGGAAGAAGACTTTAAAAACGATCAAATTAAAAAGGTCTATTTTATTGGCCAGGGCACAGCCGGGATTGCAGCCCAAAGCTGTGCAGATCTGTTAAATTTCTATCTGAGTGATAGAGATATTGACATCAGGGCATTAAAATCTTCAGAGCTGTCCGGATTCAATATTGTTGAAGGAAAAAACACTGAAAACTCCATGACCAACACCCTTGTTGTTGCCATCAGTCAGTCCGGCACCACAACCGATACCAACAGAACCGTTGACATGGCGAAAAATTGCGGTGCCAAAACGCTGGCCATTGTAAATCGGAGAGATTCCGATTTGACCTTTAAAACAGATGGTGTATTATATACCAGCTCCGGCCGCGATATTGAGATGTCCGTGGCCTCAACAAAAGCATTTTATTCACAAATCACAGCAGGGGCCATTTTAGGTCTTCACATTGCAGGTATTGTTCAAACAAAATCAAGCGAATTTATTACAGAACAAATTAACGAAATCATGAGCCTGCCGGATAAAATGAGAGCCATACTTGAGATGAAAGATAAAATCAAAGATTCAGCCTTCAGGCTTGCGGTCTCAAAAGACTATTGGGCAACGGTTGGGTCAGGATCAAACAAGGCATCTGCCGATGAGATAAGGATCAAACTTAGTGAGCTTTGCTATAAAACCATTTCATCTGACTTTATCGAAGATAAAAAACATATTGACCTGTCAAGCGAACCATTGATCATCATCTGCGCTGCCGGCACAAGAGAAAGCGTACTGGGAGACATTATAAAAGATACAGCCATTTTCCATGCGCACAAGGCAGCCCCTGTGGTTATCACCACCATTGGAGAAGACCGGTTTGACATTTATGCCAGGGATGTATTTAAAATTCCTGAAACAAAAGAACATTTTGCACCCATCCTTAATACACTTGTCGGCCACATCTGGGGGTATTATGCTGCCCTTGCCATTAATGAAGGTTCCAGGTTTATGTATGAAGGAAAAATTGAAGTTCAGGATGTCTTAGATGAATATACCACCATGGGCCATGATGTTTATGAAGTTCTACTGGA
>JAGLFI010000173.1 GCA_023144585.1 Desulfobacula sp.
TTATGTTTAAAAAGATATTATTTGCAACAGATGCTTCTCCTGTCTGCGAAATAGCAGCAAAAATCGCTTTTGAGCTTGCACAAAAATATGGTTCTGAACTTATCCTGGTTCATGTTGATGCTGATTCTTTTCAGGGAGCCTGTGCCTTTGTCCCGGATATGCCGGGAAAAGAAAAGACATTTTCAGGCCCTGAGTATACGGCATTAGTCAAAGAAGGAATGAAAAAGAGCTATACATCTTTAGCTAAGCGATTTGGCGACCCTGAATATAAGGTTCTTAAAGGAAAACCCTCAGAAGAAATTCTTAACTTTGCACTGAAAACCAAGGTAGATTGTATTATTATGGGTGCTCATGCTCAAAAGCAGGCATCTGATAGAAAGACCCTGCAAAAGGTCGCACAAAAAGCGCATTGCCCTGTACTGAGCATTGCAAGGCCGTGTGAAACCAGTTTCTGGTACTTTAACCGGATTATTTTTGGAACGGATTTTTCAAAGGCTTCCATGGCCGCCTTTCAATTCGCATACAAACTGGCAGACTATACAGGCTGCAAACTGCATATTTTTCATGCTCTGGATATTGAATCATACGGACCTTCCGCCATTCTCAGCCAGGAACAGATTGAAAATAAGATAAAGCAGGCAAGGGCTAAAATAGAGGAAGAATATGTTTCTCAAATGGAAAATTTCGATAATTATGATATGGCTGTCTGGGAAGGAATCCCCTATATCGAATTGTTGAAATTTGCAAGGGAAACAAGCGGTGATCTTATTGTAATGGCCCATCACACAAAAGATATTGATCCTGAAAAGGCTTTTTTCAGCCATACAATTGAGCAGGTGGTTCTTCGATCGGCATGTCCTGTGGTGAGTGTGAACCTGTAATGCCGTATCATTGAGTCAAGTTTGGGGATTTTATGAATATTCAACAGTGTAAATATTCAAGTGATAACCTGGGATATCTGGTATATTCGACAAGCCAGGGTGTTGCCATTGATGCAGGCGGAGTAGAAGAGATATTGGCTTTTGTCGAAAAAAATAATATCCATATCAAATATATTACCAATACCCATTCCCATTATGATCACACCTCTGGGAACCAGGCACTGCTTCAAAGAACAACAGCACAATTTATTGACTGCAGGCAGATTAAATCAGATCAAACCATAGAGCTTGATCATGAAATTTTGGAAGTGTTTCATACCCCCGGTCACACAGATGATTCAGTGACGTTTAAGGCTGATGATTTTTTAATAACCGGTGATACTCTGTTTAACGGGACCATCGGTAATTGTTTTACAGGTGATCTCAATGGTTTTTTTCAATCATTGAAACGCCTGATTTTTTTGCCGAAAAATACTAAAATTTATGGCGGTCATGATTATGTGATCGAATCCATGGAAATTGCAAAAAGTATTGAAAAAGACAATCCCCATATTGAAGAATATATTAAAAAATATAACCCCGGCTTGATTGTATCCACTCTGGATGAAGAATTAAGGGTAAATTCTTACCTGAGATTTAATGCACCCGCCATAATAAATAATTTACAAAAAAAGAATATGCCGACGAATACCGAGTTTGCCAGATTTAAGTCAATAATGGGAATATATTGAAGGCCTGGTTCTAATTTCCTGGCTCCCCCTTGATCATTCATTATTTCGGTCTTATCATTAAGTTCAATATTTTTTTGGTGTCCTGTAGTTTTGCAGGATAATAATAAATATTTTTATTCATTATTGGAGACAGTATTATTGCTTGATAAAAATATTAAATTTGTTGGTGATTCTAAGCGGGATACATGTTTTGCATTAGGAAGGCAATTGACCATTGAGTATTATGAATGCGGAGCAAAAGTCCTTTTAGATAAAACCCTTGTTGAAAAAGCATTGTTGAGAGCAGCAAAAAAAAGCGGTGCAACGATCATCAGCTCTTTATTTCATAAATTTGACCCCCAGGGAATCAGTGGGGTTGTCGTGATAGCAGAGTCACATTTTACCGTCCATGCCTGGCCGGAACATGATTATGCCGCAGTCGATATCTTTACCTGTGGAGACAGCATAGATCTGGAAGTTGCTATTAATTCCATGAAAGATTCCTTTGAATCTGAAAATGTTGTTATTTCTTCCGATCAAAATAGAGGAATTTTTTCCAAGCCCTTTGAACAAAACAATGTCGGCCCCAGCTTCAAAAATATGGGCATTAAAAATTTAGATATTAAAAATTCAAAGATTTATCCGATCTCCTGGAAAAAAGAGCATGAAAGAAAAAATCCATGGGGAGTTTCAACCTCTGTGGATATTTATGAGAGTGACCCCCAGATTATCAGGGATGCAAAAAGCATTGAACGATTTGTATATGAATTGTGTGACCTGATTGATATGAAGCGGTTCGGGGACTGCCAGGTCGTCCACTTTGGAGAAGATAAAAAAGTCGAAGGGTTCAGCATGACCCAACTCATCGAGACCTCCTTGATTTCAGGCCATTTTGCCAATGCCTCGAATACGGTTTATCTGGATGTGTTCAGTTGCAAATTCTATGAGCCCCGTGAGGTTGCAGAATTTGCCACATCATTTTTCAAAGGGGATCATTATAAAATGCAGATCGCTTTAAGGCAGTAAATTAAAGATGGAAACTTTTAGTAAAATAATAGATGGCTGGTTTTCGGAAATTTGTCCAATGTGGCCTGGGATATCATTATCTCTTGAGATTGAAGAAGTTCTTTACAGCAAAAAGAGCAAATTTCAGCAGATCGATATGTACCAGACCAGAAATCATGGCAGAATGCTTGTTCTGGATGGGATTATTCAGTTGACCCAGTCAGATGAATTTGTCTACCAGGAGATGCTGGCTCATGTTCCTTTATTTGCACATCCCAGCCCTGAAAATGTTCTGGTCATTGGTGGCGGTGATGGGGGAATATTAAGGGAGGTTGGCCGCCATGACTGTGTTAAAAATATTGATTTTTGTGAAGTTGATGAAGATGTTATCAAGGTGTCCAAAGGATTTTTGCCTAATCTTGCCTGTGGATTTGATGATTCCAGGGTCAGGGTTCATATAGCAGATGGCAATGCCTGGGTTCAGGAACAAAAAAATAAGTATGATGTGATTGTTGTGGATTCCTCGGACCCCATCGGTCCTGGCGAAGTTTTGTTTGAACGGCCATTTTATGAAAGGTTAAAAGCCGCATTGAGGCAAAATGGTATTATTGCTACCCAAGGGGAATCTTTTTTTCTTCATAAGGAGTGCGTTATCAATCTTGTGAAAATTACAACAGATCTGTTCCCGGTTCATGCATACTCCCATTTTCTGGTGCCAACGTATCCAGGTGGTCATCTTGGCATTAACCTTGGATCTTTAGGACCGGAACTGAAAAAGCCGTGCCGAATCATTTCTGAAGATTTTCAGAAACAATTAAAATATTATTGTCCCAAAATACATGAAGCCTCTTTTGTTTTGCCCTATTTTGCCCAAAAGATGTTTGAATCCATAAAAGTACCGAAAAGTGTTTGAAAATGTCAGATGTCCCTTCAGAACAACTTATTATAAAAACCATTACAACAGCTTCAATGGAGGAGTTGATCCTGCTCTATAAGGAAGCAGGATGGTGGCAGCCTTCCTATGACAGCGACCCTGAATTTTTAAATTATATTGTAAAAGATTCAGCTCTTTTTGTGGGGGCTTTTTGGGGAAAAAAGCTCATTGGAATGGGTCGGGCCCTTTCCGACCTTGCAAGTGATGCTTATATTCAGGA
>JAGLFI010000174.1 GCA_023144585.1 Desulfobacula sp.
CCCATAAAGATAAACAGCGGGATCACTGTTAATCCGTATTTGGAGAATGTGTCCCATGTGACTGTTGCCAGCATGTTGAATCCTGCGTTAAGAGAAATAACATAGGAAAAACCGCAAAAACCAACAAGGCCCATGGTAAAACCAACAGGCATTCCAAATACGAACAGGATAAAAAGTAGAGCAAAGATACCGATGATGCCGATGAGGGTAAGACTCATTTTGCACTCTCCTTTTGAGGCAAAATTGCCTTTAGAAAATCAGTAAACAGGGCAAGCGATAGAATAAAACAGCCGAATGCCACAGCAAAGGTAAAGGGATAGTAAATAATTCTTAGGGTTTCGGAGAGTTCACCTGCATTTTTCAAGGTCAATGCCTTTTGAACAACATGCCAGGAAGTTATCAGGAAGAAGGCACAGCAAATTCCGTGGTTGATAATGGATACGATTCGTTTAAGCGGTTTGGGATAGGCATTGACGAGAACATCTACGGAGATGTGTCCGTTGGTGAACTGGGTGTATCCAAGTGCAAAAGCTGTCACAACGGCTCCGGCATATCCCATGAGTTCAAAGGTTCCTCTGATAGGAATATAAAATTGCCGGATAAAGATATTGGCACAGGTCAGAACGATCATGCCTATCAAAAACAGACCGCCGGTCAGGGTGAGCAGCTTATTCAAAAATTTATTGATTCTCATTAAAAGATCCATGTGGAGTCTCCGAAACCCTCTAACCGCCACATGGCGGTTAGAGGTAATTTAAACATAAGGGTTATTGCGTAAACGCTTTAATGTCATTGATAATTTTTTCTGCAGGAAGACCCTTCTCATTAGCGCCCTTAATCCATTTTTCAGTGATAAAACCAAGCTTGTTGTCCCATTTGGCTTTTTCAGCAGCAGAAAGGGCGATAAACTCAACATTATTGGCTTCTTTTGACCAGGCAATGGATTTTTTAATTTGTTCATCCATGTATGTTCCGGTCCAGAGAGACTGCTCTTCTTTTAGATCCATCATGACTTTTTGCACATCCGCAGGCAGTGAATTGTATTTAGTTTTATTCATCACAACAGCAAAGGGATACACTACCGTTTCAGTCATGGTGACAAATTTGCAGTTTTCAGCAAATTTAAAATCCTTCATAACTTCCAGAGAAGAGAAAAGACCTTTGACCGTTCCCTTTTGCAGGGCTTCAACAGTTGCAGGCATTGGCATTCCCACAGGATTGGCACCCCATGCTTTCAGGATTTGGGCCGCACCACCTGAAGCTCTTAGATCCAGACCTTTCATATCAGCCAGAGTCCTTACCGGAACCTTTGACATGATATTTCCAGGGGCATTGACAAACATGGCCAGAACCACAACATCATTAAACGCTTTGGGTTTATATTTTTCATAGAGTTTCAAAAGCGCAAGACTGCCGACCTTGGCGTCTTTGATACCAAGGGGAAGGCTCATGGCATTGGTGACAATGAATCTTCCAGGCTGATACGCCATGCAGATGTTACCGATGTCGGACTGTTCAGCAACAACACCGTCCATCATACCTTTTGCACCCAGAAGGGTTCCGCCGGGGAATGTATTAATCTGAACCTGCCCATTGGTTCGTTTTTCTACTTCAACTTTCCATCTTTCCATTTGAACGCAGGGGAATGTAGGAGCAGGAGGGAAATTGGCATAATTAAGTTTGATTTTTCCTGCCATTACAGGTGTTTGAAAAATTAAAAGGCAGGTGACAATAGCAAATAAAAAAAGTGTTACTGAAAAAATTGATCGTCTTACCATGGTTTAACCTCCGTTATTGAGAGCGTAATTGCCCTGTTATAAGTTTTAGGGACAGCATTTTAAATACTGCCCCTGTTCATACATTAACCGTTTTTCTCCTTTAAAGCAGCCAGCACTTTTTCAGGTGTAATGGGAAGATCTTTGATCCTGACACCCACCGCATCATAAATCGCATTTGCAATAGCCGGAGCTGTGGGAACACATCCCGGTTCACCAATTCCTTTGGCACCAAAAGGACCGTCTTTATCATCAGTTTCAATTACAGGGGCCTTGATTTTTACGGCATCCTTGGCAGTAAAAAGCTTGTAATCCCTGAAATTGGCGTTCATGATTTCTCCGTTCTTCACCGTGACTTCTTCTGTCAGGGCATAACCAAGCCCCATTATAACGCCGCCATAAACTTGACCTTCAAGGAGTAAAGGATTGATGGCCCGGCCCACATCATGGGCTGCTACATATTCAAGTACCTCTACCTTACCGGTTTCTTCATCCACTTTGACTTTTGCTCCATGGGCACCAAAAGAGTATGTCATGGACATATTCCCCTTAAGCTCCTTGCCCATGTTTTCATTGTCAGGATCATAAAAATATTCTGCCATGAGCATGGTTCCACCCGGTCTGAAATGGGCTTTCCTTAAAAGTTTGCCTATGGGCATGCTTTTTTCCTCGTCCCCGGGAACAAACACAAGCTTGTCCTTAAATTCAATTTTTTCAGCCGGTGCATCAAAAAGTTTTGAAGCAAATTTTTGAATTTTTTTCTTAACTTTTTTTGCAGCACCAAGAGCTGCATTGCCTGCTACAAAGGTACTTCGGCTGGCATGGGCACCTACATCCCAGGGGCAGATATCCGTATCTGAATGCACAACATTGATATCTTCAGCCAAAAGCCCGAGTTCTTCAGCTACAATCTGTGCCGTGATATTGTCAAGACCCTGACCCATATCCGTACCACCGGTAAAAATGTCTACTTTGCCGTAGTCATCCATTTTTAAAATAGCGCCGCATCCGTCAGAACCATAAATTCTTGCGCCGCCGCCTACATGGATTAAAGACGCAATGCCTGTCCCAACACTTTTTTCATTTTTCCCGTCAAACTTAAGTTCTTTCTTTACTGCATCAATACATTCTTCAAGACCGCAGGAGGTTATTTTAAGACCCTGGGGTGTTTCATCGCCGGACTGATTTTTGTTGATTTTTCTGAATTCAATACGATCAATACCTGCTTTTTCCGCCAGCATGTCCATGCTGCTTTCAATGGCAAATGTGGCCTGGGGATTTCCATACCCTCTCATGGCCTGGGAATAGGTATTATTGGTATAAACACATTTTGCAATATATTTTACATTTTCAACCCTGTAAAGAGAACTGATGGGCATCAACATAACAGAAGGCGTTGTCGCTCCCCAGGAGGTATGCCCGCCATTGTCCAACACCATTCTCATATTTCTGAAAGTCAGTTTCCCGTTTTTATCGCAGCCCTGTTTGATGTATGTCACTGTGGGCTGTCTTGTGGAAGTTGCCTTGAATTCTTCCACACGGTCAAAAACAATTTTTACGGGCTTTCTGCATTTATATGCCAGAAGAATAGCAATATGCTCATAAGCATACGTATCAAGCTTACTGCCAAATCCACCGCCGATAACAGGTTTAATGACTCTGACACGTTTATTTTCAATCCCCATGGCTTTTAAAGCTTCAAGAAAGTCTTTATGGGCAAGGGATGGAATTTGTGTATTGGTGTAGATCGTCAGGTTTTCTGATGCATCAAACAGTGCCACAGCACCACTTGTCCCCATGCAGCAATGGGTTACCCATGTCGTAGTAAAGCGGTCTTCAACCACAAAGGCAGATTCTTTTTCTGCTTTTTCCACATCGCCATAATGAATATTCCACGGCATCTTAAGTACATTTGATTTAAGGTGTTCATGAACAAGGGGAGAATCTTTTTCCATGGCCTTTTCAGGATCAAA
>JAGLFI010000175.1 GCA_023144585.1 Desulfobacula sp.
GATAGAACCTCATCTTTAAACTCAATATCAAATTCATCAATCTTAATCGCCTCTGCCATTTTAAAATTCTCCCTTATCTTAATTTGGCTGCATTCAGATACTCCACCAGATTATCAGCCCCGCCGATGGTAATGATATGAACCCCCTGACAGATATCTTTCAGGCTGTTAACCGTATCGGCAAAAAGCTCAGTACTTGCCTTCTTTTTATTCGGTGCTTTCATCAGCTTTTGTATGACCCATTCAGGTACAAGCCCGGATTTAAAATGACGGTTCAAAAATTTACCCATCCCGGCTGTTCTCAAAATCATGACTTCAGCGATGACAGGAACTTTAAAAGGCTCGACCTGCTTCATGAACTTGGCAAACTGTTCAACATCAAAAATAGGGGTCGTTAAAAAGTATCCCGTACCCACATTCATCATATCTTCCATTTCTTCCATGCCACGCTTTGGCATGTTTTTCCCCCAGGGTGTTTCAATGCCGGAACCCAGAATAAAATCTATTTTTTTATCAAGCTCTTTGCCTTCAATCGTCACCCCTTGTTTCAAATGATCCATAACCGACGCCAATTTACCTGAATCAACATGGAAGAACATTGATTCCTGAAGCGTATCCCCGGAAAGCCTGTAATCTTCCGTAAAAACAAGAAGGTTTTCAACTCCGGTCTCATGGGCAAGTGTCAGATCCTTTTGCAGTTGGAATCGATTTTTATCTCTTGTTGTGGTTTGATAAATCGCATTTAAATTATTTTCTTTTAAAAGGCCACAGGTTTTAATCGTATCACTCACAACACCTTCGAATTCAATTTCCGAAATAGAGACACCGTCCACACGGCCTTTTAACCTGCTAAGGTTCTCAACAAGCACCTCGGGTTCTTCATCACCTAAGGGGACCTGTACTTCGGATGTCACAACAAATCTCTTTTTTTCCAAAGATTCTTTTAAATTCATGATCTGCCTCCTTCCTATTTTAATCCCAATAATTTGGCCACTTCATCCTTGAGCTGGGACAGGGGCAATGGCTTTGATAAGCAGACATCCGCACCATACTCTTTCATCTGTGCGAACTTATCATCATCCAGGTATGCGGATAATACGATAATTTTTATATCTTTTGTTTTCTCGTTTGTCTTAATTTTCTTACAGACTTCATACCCCTTGATATCGGGCATCATAATGTCAAGAATCAAAAGGTCCGGATGAAAATGATTTACCTGGAGTCCTGCCTCAAAACCGTCTGAGGCGGAAAGAACCTCATAGTCAAAATCATCTTCCTCTAAAGCCTGTACAATTGACTCGACAATGATCATGTCATCATCAATGACCAAAATTTTTTTTCTGGCGCCTTCATCCTTCTCTTCGGGAATAGGGATTCCCTGGCTTCGCATAAACGTCTCAAGGTCAGACTTTTTTATCCTGCGATGCCCGCCAACCGTTCGATACGCTTTAATATGTCCGGCCTCCACCCAGTTGATAATGGTTTTAGACGAAACATTACAATATTTGCTTGCGGTGAATACAGTCAATGTGTCTTCCATAGCACCTCCTTTTTTGGGGATTTTCTAACTTTAACTATTATAGTTATTCTATATAATCTATTTTGTCAAGTAGAAAAAATAAATATAATACCTACAATAAGAATAATACCTAATTTCTACAACATTAAACAGCTCTCCTATCGCAAAAAGGTTTGAAGCATTACAGCTGCAAGCAACCTTGCACAATGATAATATGGCTCAAATAGAATTTTAGTTTTTACAGTTTATTGACCGGTAATAGGAAGCGTGATGGTAAACTTTGTCCATTCTCCCTCTTTGGATTCAACAACAATATCCCCGCCATGATCCTTGATAAAACCATAGCAGACAGAAAGCCCTAATCCCACCCCCTGAACACTCTCTGTCTTGGTGGTAAAAAAAGAATCAAAAATCTTTTTAATATGCTTGGGCTCTATACCGGTACCGGTATCCTTGATGGTGATATAAAATTTTTTGGAAACAACTTTAGTGGATATTTCAAGATTGCCGCCATCCGGCATGGCATACATGGCATTGGAAAACATATTGATAAATACCTGGCGCAATTGATCCTTGGATGCAAAAATGTCCTCTGGCTTTTCCACAAGATCCATTTCGACTTTTATATTGTTTTCCCTGAACCGTTTTTCATATAACAGCATCAGTTCATCAATGACCACATTGATATCTATCTTCTGGCGTTCTTCCTGATCCGGCTTTGAAAAGGAAAGCATTTTTTTCAACATATCAGCCAGCCGCTCAATCTCCGACAAAGACATATCCAGAAGCTTTCGTCTCTTGTTTTGAGGCGAAATCTCGGTTTTCATCAATTCCAGGGTGTTCATTATCCCAAACAACGGGTTGTTCAGCTCGTGTGCAATCTGGGAAGTAAGCCTTCCCATGGCAGCCAGTTTTTCTGACTGGAGCAGATGCTGCCTTGCTGCACTGAGGTTTCTTTCGGTTTGAAGTCTCTCCTTTAAATCGACAAACAGCCCAACCGTTGCCAGCTCATTGCCTTTTTCATCATAAAGGATGCTGACGGAAAGATTCCCTTCAACCAATTCACCATCATCCCTTTTAAAATTTAATGAATAGGAGTTCAGCCTGCCCCTGCCCCCGAATTTTTCATCCCTCATCATTTCCATGACCTTTTTAGCTACTTTTTTTGAAAAAATCTGCTGGATGCTCATTTTCCCAATAACCTGGGTGGACTTAACTCCGAAAATATCTTCAGCACCCTGGTTCCAGAGCCTGATAACACCCTTTATATCCATTGCCATAATAGCATTGGGAGAATGTGAAATGATTTTATCTAAAAAACCATGGGCCTTTTTTATTTCGTTTTCACTTTTCTTTCGCCGGGTTTGATCCACAACGATCCCTTCATATCCAAGAATCACTCCATTGGGATCATACCGGACATTACTGGTTAAAAGGATATGAAGGATGTGCCCGTCCCGTCTTCTCCACTTTAGCTCGTAATCGACAACCTGCCCTTTTTTTTCTATGATTTGTGTATATTCCCGCCTGTCTTCGGGTCTCAAATATACATCCGTTGCAAGATCAAGCGAAAGAAATTCTTCCTTATCCTGATACCCAAGCATTTTCAACAGTGCTGGATTGACATCAAGAAACCGCCCTTTCTTACTGCTGATAAACACACCGCAGCCAACATGGGTAAAAAGCCTTTGATAACTTTCTTTAGAGGATTTAAGCTTTTTCTCCTGCCGTACAGCATGAGTGATATCGCGATATAAGGAGAGTTTGGATTTGGTTCCGTCCTGGTTTGTTACCGGAAGCTCTGACAGGGCAAATATTTTATCAATGGATTCAACATAGACCTCGCTGTGATGCGTCTCATTCTTAACAAAAACTTCATCATATTTACACCAGTCGCAAGGCTTATTAGATCCGATCAATACTTCATGACATTTTTTGTCAACCCCGTCGCCAAACAATTCTTTCATGAATTTATTCATGTATTCAACGGTATAATCATCATTAATAATGTAAATACCATCTTCAAAAACATCCAGTGCATCCAAAAGTTTCGGGGTATGCTCAGCCATGGTATATCTCCTTTAAAACAATAAATTGGTAATCATTAAATGAATACTTGCCACCCTGTTTTTTGTCAAGGCCGACATTATCTTAACTCAGGGGCAACGCATGTAAATATTTTAAAGCCCCTGTCTTTCCAGTATGGTCGCCAATCACCTGAACACGACA
>JAGLFI010000176.1 GCA_023144585.1 Desulfobacula sp.
GACACGGGATTAATAAATGATCCAAAGGTTCCTGCCACATAAAACTTTTGCAACTCTTCAAATTCAAGACCGGCAGTATTTCTTACAATTACTTCCAGTATGGTGTACATGGCGGCCTTTGAGCTGGTTAAGGAATTTAAATCCACCTGGCTTAAACAGATTGATTCCCCTGTAGCGGAATGGTTTCCATCCACCAGGATAAAATAGTTGATACCGTCATTTTCAAAAAGCCGATCTCCACAGGCTTGTTTTGAAAATTTTCCACGGATATCGATGCGTTTGGATAAAAACAGACTGGCGGCCAGATCAATCATGCCGGACCCGCAGATGCCGACAGGCCTTTTATCATCTATGGTATGGATATTCAATTCACCGGAATCAGGATCAATCCATACCTGATCGATCACACCCGGCTTTGCCGTCATGCCCATTTTACTGACCCCGCCCTCCAGAGCTGGCCCTGCAGCACCGGCGCAGGCGATGAGCCAGTCTTTGCTTCCCACCACAATTTCAGCATTGGTGCCCACATCCACCATGATGCAGGGATCTTCTTTTTGATCAAGATCTGAAAAGAGAATGCCTGCAATCAGATCTCCCCCGAAATAGGAGCCGATATTGGGGAAAAGAAATACCATTGCATTTTTATTGATATCAAGGTTTAAATCATTGGCAGGCTGTGTATCCGGGATATTCACACAGGGAATATAAGGTTCCTTTATAATCTCAAAAGATTCAATCCCTAAAAACAGGTGGGTCATGGCAGTATTGCCGGCACCGGTAATAAGATAGATATCTTCTTTTTTGTATCCGTGTTCTTTACACAATGCAGACATGTTCTTATTGACAGCCTCGATGACAAGGCGGTTCAGTTCAGTAAGTCCTGTATTCGGCCTGGAATAATGAATCCTTGCAAGAACATCCGGCCCGATAGCAGCCTGTGGGTTATCAAATCCTTTCTCCCCTATTTCCTGTCCGGATTCAAGGTCAATAAGTGATATTACAATTCTTGTGGTGCCGATATCAATGGCTGTTCCAAGAACTGGTTTGTTTGACATTGGATCCAAAAAATCCACCACTATCCAGGAGTACCGATCTTTAAACAGAACTGCCCTGGCTTTAAAACTCCATGCTCTTAAATTGGAGGGCAGTTTTTTAAGCACGTGCAAAGGAATCCTGATTTGACCCGTACCCAACTCTTTTTGAAGGTTTTGCTCCAGCCTTTGGGCATCTGCCGTATTATCAGTTAAACTCGGGTTCTCAACTAAAAGAGTGCGAACGAACCCAAATTTTTGCATCATTTACGCAGCCTCTCCAGACGCTCTTTGACTTTTGGAAATTTATTGAGATCCGTATGGGGCATAAATAGTGCTCCCATATAATAGTCCATATAAGAAAGCGTTGCAGCCATTTCAAAATTTGTCATCATATTGACTACATTTGCCACATCCCGACGAAGAGCATTGGTTAAAGAATTTATTTTGCAGCCCAGAAGAGAACCATTGCCCAGATAAGTGACTCTCTCCGGGTCAATTTCAGGAAGCAGGCCTATGGTAATAGCGCTGTCAAGCTCAACATAACTGCCAAATCCACCGGCAAGGATGATCCTTTCAATATCAGTGACCTTTAATCCGATTTCTTCAAGCAAGGTTATAGTAGCGGCGTACATAGCACCCTTAGCCCTGATCAAATTGTCAAGATCCGGTTCTGTAATGGCAATATCCCTGTCTATCTGGGTATTTTCTTTATATACAAGAACATATTCCCATATTTCGTCTGTCTGCCGAATCCTCTGTGTGTTAAGGGTTTGGTTGAATTTTCCCCTGGAATCAATGACACCTGCTTCCAGAAGCTTTGCAGTTAAGGTAATCATACCGGAACCACAGATCCCTTTCGCCTTTTTATTCCCAACGGTGAGAACCATAGGCTCATAGGTTTCAGGATCTATGGAAAAATCCTCAATGGCCCCTTTGGTTGCTCTCATGCCGAATTTCACTCCTCCACCCTCAAAGGCAGGACCGGCAGAAGCTGCCGTACAGACCATCCAGTCTTTATGGCCAATGGCAATTTCCGCATTGGTGCCGATATCCATGTACAAGGTCAGTTCACTGGTTCTGTACATACCCGAGGCCATAATACCTGCGATGATATCACCACCGACATAGCTTGAAACCCCCGGATAGATCAGAGCAATGGTATGGTCTGCCAGATCTATGTTGATCTCGGAAGCACGGAATGGCGGATACATGATAGATGCCGGCACATAGGGGTCTCGACGGATATAGCTTGGATTTATTTTTAACAGCAGCTGGGTCATGGTGGAGTTACCGGCAAGGGTAATGGTGGTCACCTCATGTCTACCAATATTTGCTTTTTTAAGAATCTTTTTAATAATTTTATTGATGACTTCAATCACTTTTTGATGAAGGATTTCAAGCCCGTCATCCTTTTCAGCAAACACAATTCTTGAAATCACATCTTCGCCATAGCTGATCTGACTGTTGAATTCACCCTGCTCGGAAAGGACCTCTCCTGTGTGCAGATCAAGAGCCTGCCCGAAAATCGTGGTGGTTCCGATATCCACTGCAATGGCAAAATTTCTGTCGCTGGTATCAAAGGGCTCAATATTTACGATTTCATTTTTACCATCTTTTCTTACCGGTCTGACAATGGTTGCCGTGACATTGAAGTCACCTTCCCTGATAATATCAGATACTTTTCTGATCAAATCCAAGCCCATGGTCAGGCGGTGCTCATCATGCTTAAAGCGAAGATGATTGATAATTCTTGCCACATCTGCCTGATTGTCCTCAGCAGTTGCCGAGTCCAGTTCAAGAAAGATCTTCTCCACAGGCGGAATAAACAACCCGTCCTGCCTGAGTTCATCAATATTTGAATACATGACTTTTGCCGTATGCCGGCTGCCGGCTTGTACATTTAACCGGCTGGTATCGATCTCGGACTCAATGGGAATTCTTACCGCAAGATCACCAATCACTTCGGACATACATGCCAGCCGATACCCGTTTTCCTGGTCTTCGGTGGAAAGATGTTCTGAAATACCGCCTTCAACGCTTCCTTCTTCGATCAACGCCCTGCATTTGCCACAGACACCGCTCCCGCCGCAGGATGCATTGATATGAACACCGGCCTCCATGGCTGCCCGGATCAGGCTTTCATTATCATCAACCTCAACACTTACGTTATGAGGTAGAAATGTTACTGAATATGTCATATTTACATCCTTTTTTTGAATGCACTTAGTTAATTTTTTAAAATCCGAAGAAGTATAAACTTTCTCTCACCGGTTTGGCAAGTTTAACCATTTTTTTATTTTTCACTATGATTACACAGGTACCGACGGCCTTATCCCTATGATTGCCATTCTGATTGAAGATTGGACGATAAACAAATTTTGGTAACTACTTTTAAAGATCCGGAAAATCCCATGAAATGGAATCAACATTCATCACTTTGTTGGCATTGACATTACATTTTATAACTTTTCATGATGATCCATTCAAATAACTACGAAGGTATGAATTTTCTTAGATGCACTGCAATTTGCTGCAGTATGGGACCAACCATATATCGCGGGCGTGGGGAGGGGTGATTGACAATATAGTCTACCAATACAGCTACCCTATGATGTGGTAGAGAAAAAGTGGATACTTTCTTAAGAGTGGATTATTAATCATTTAGGGGGGTGTTCAATGAAAAAAAGAAAAAATTATAC
>JAGLFI010000177.1 GCA_023144585.1 Desulfobacula sp.
TTCTTTCAAAAATGATTTCATCACCACTTTGGGAACCTTCTAAAATTTTTGCACTCTCCTGTTCAAGCTCATTAAAAAGTAGTTCAATACCTTTGAAATCGGCTTCTTCAAGTACTTTCCTGTGACTTCTTGAAAGATCAAATGCCACTGGAGCTGTAAAAAAACCAAGGGCTGATCCAACTCCTGCAAGAGGCGGTACAAGAATGACAGAAGCGCCAATTTTTCTTGCAAGCCCGTACGCATGAACCGGTCCTGCGCCACCAAAAGCTGACAGGGTAACTATGTTGGGGTTGCCGCCTTTTTCTGCAATATGGGTTTTGGCTGCGGAAGCCATTATCTCATTGATAAGATCATGGATACCAAAAGCTGCTTCAATCATTGTTGTACCTAATGGCTTGGCAATTTTCTCTTGAATTGCTTTTTTGGAAAGTTCTATATCAAGAGCCATAGTGCCGCCAAGAAAAAAATCAGGATCAAGGTATCCTAAGACAAGATCAGCATCTGTTACTGTTGGATTATCTCCACCTTGTTTATAACATGCAGGTCCAGGATCAGCACCAGCGCTTTCAGGGCCGACCTGTAAAAGACCAAGGCTGCTTATTTTGGCAATACTTCCTCCGCCTGCACCAATTTCCATCAAGTCCACAACAGGCACCTGGATGGGGAGACCGCTGCCTTTTTGAAAACGCTGAACACGTCCGACCTCAAAGGTGGATACAAGTCCCGCGTGACCATCCTGAATCAGACATGATTTAGCTGTTGTGCCACCCATATCAAAGCAGAACATATCTTTAATATTAAACATCTGCCCATAATGCTGGGAAGCAATAACAGCAGCAGTTGGACCTGATTCAATAATCCTGACAGGGAAATTTTTTGCAGTTTCAATAGAAGTAATCCCGCCCGAGGATAACATGATAAAAAATTTACCATCAAACCCGATTGTTCCAAGCCTTGAGATAAGTTTATTTAAATACCAGTAAGTGATAGGTTTTACATAGGCATTGATAGCCGTAGTACAGGTTCTTTCATATTCCTTGATTTCCGGAAGTACTTCAAATGATGTTGAAAGAAATAAATCTGGTGCTTCTCTTTCAATAATTTCTTTTACCTTTTTTTCATTTACTGAATTTTCATAGGAGTTGATAAAGCAGACAGCAATGGATTCTATCCCATCCTTTTTAAATTTTTCAAGAACTTTAATAACTTCTTTTTCATCCACATCCTTAAGTACTCTACCATCAAAAGTCAGCCGCTCATCAATTTCTGCCCTGTCTGATCTGGGAACTATTGGTTCCGGATATTCGCTAAAAATATCATAGGCATCATAGCGTTTTTCTCGTCCAAGTTCTAAAACATCTCTGAATCCCTTTGTAGTGATCAATGCGGTTCTGGCTCCTTTTCTTTCAATGATCGCATTGATAACTAAAGTTGTACCGTGAATTATTTCTTCAACATTATCCATGAATCCGGGCAGGATTTTATCAAGCTCCCTGATACCCTGTTCAATAGCATCTGACGGATCAGACGGAGTGGTCAGGCATTTATTTGTATGGAACTGCCCTGTTATATTATTTACAAGCACAAAATCAGTAAAAGTCCCGCCAATGTCGCAACCCAGACGGTAAGTTGTTTTCTCCAAGTTAAACCTCCCTACACTCTAATAAAGCTTTCTAATAAAAATCCGGCTCATTCCATTCTCCAAAGGTCTGCCTAAACACGCCTGCCATTTCTCCAACAGTGGCGTAGACATGGCAGCATTTCACCAGATGAGGCATGACATTATCATTTCCTTTGGCAGCTTTTTCAAGTGCTGCAAGGCTTTGAGAAACATTTTTGTCATTTCTGGTACGACGGACTTCATTTAAACTGGCTTTTGACTTAATAGCCCATTCTTCATTGTATTCATGGAGTTCCACATCAGTCTTGTCAGCCATGGCATCTGTTGATTCCGGATTGAGACCAACTTTTCTATATTCCCCTGATTGTAGTCCTTTTTCAAATTCATAGGCTTGTTTGGATATTTTTCTCTGGATCATACCGTTTGATATACAATTTACCATGCCGCCCATTTGTTGGACTTCTTTCATCTCCTCAAGAATTTTTTCTTCCATCTCAATGGTAATTGTTTCAATAAAATATGATCCTGCCAGGGGATCTACTGTATCTCTTAAACCCACTTCATCCATGAGCATTTCAAGGGTTCGAAGTGAAAGCAAAGCAGAACGTGGGGTAGGAATAGTATAAGCCTCATCAAAGGAACACAATGCAGTAGTCTGTGCCCCAGACAGGGCAGCCCCCAAAGCATAGTATGCTCCTCTCATAATATTATTCTCCGGCTGTTCTTTGGTAAGACCGGAACCGCCGCCGCCAAACAGCCCTCTTAAAAAAAGTTTTTTCTTATCATTAATACCGTATTCATTCTTAAGCATCTTTGCCCAGAGCTTTCTGGCTGCTCTGAATTTGGCAATCTGTTCCCACAAATTTCCATATACGTTCAGATTAAAGGAAAAGCGCCCCACAAATTCCTCGGGTTTGATTCCCCTTTGCTCAACATTTTCAATGTAAGCCTTGGCAATCTCAAAGGCATAGGCAATTTCCTGAGCAGGTGTAGCCCCTGACTCACGAATATGATATCCGCAAAGACTAACAGGATTTGATTTCGGCAATTCCTTGACAGCATATTCAATACTGTCACCAACAAGTCTCACCCCATGCTCAACAGGGAAAATCCAAGCACCTCGACCGATCATTTCCTTTAAAATATCATTCTGAGGAGTTGTGGATATCTGCTCTTTTTTATACCCGGCTTTTTCTGCAACTGCCTGATACATTGCCATCATAATTGTTGCCACAGCATTGATTGTCAATCCCGACCCTATACGATCCAGGGGAATGCCCGCAAAGGCAATTTCAAAATCCTTAAGAGAATCAATTGCCATGCCCACACGCCCGACTTCGCCTTGAGCCAGGGGATGGTCAGAATCGTACCCCATCTGGGTAGGAAGATCAAAGGCCACGTTCAAGCCATTCTGACCATTGGCGATCATAAGTTTGAAGCGTTCGTTGGTTTCTTCTGGAGTCCCGAATCCTGTATACTGCCTTGTAGTCCAGGCACGGCTTCGATAACCTTGAGAATGAATACTGCGGGTAAACGGGTATTCACCAGGACTTCCCAGATCCTTTGTATATTCAAAACCCGCTTTTTCAAGATCTTCAGGACCATAGACCGGCTTAACCTTTATTCCGGACTGGTATTCCACCTCAGTTATTGCACCCTTTGTATCCTTAGTATATTTTGCAACACCCATTGTTTTTACCTTTCATGTTATTCAAACAACTTGTTCATACTGGTAATTATGTCCTTAAAAGAGGTTCCGCCGGGAAACACTTCTGCTACTCCCATTTCTTTAAGCTTGGGAATATCCTGAAAGGGAATAACTCCTCCCACCGTCAAATTAACATTATCGAGCCCCTGTTCTTTCATCATAGCAATCAATTTTTCAGATATAGGCAAATGTGCACCGGACATAATGCTTAGCCCGATTACATCAACTGATTCCTGAGTAGCAGTCTGTATGATTTGCTCAAGGGTCTGGTGGAGTCCTGAATAAATTACTTCCATACCAGCATCCCTTAAAGCCAGAGCCACAATTTTTGCACCCTTGTCATGACCGTCAAGACCGGGTTTTGCAATCAATACTCGAATTT
>JAGLFI010000178.1 GCA_023144585.1 Desulfobacula sp.
TATTGAGTATCTTGTCCCGGACATTTCATTTTAAGCCTCCTTTAATGAGATGTGAGAACAAACAATATGTTTTTCTCACATCTCAAATCTCAATTTACTTACCTTGCATCATAGCTTCTATATCAGCATCAGCATCTGTAGTCGGTTTAATATCAAAATTTTCAACCAAAACATTCAGTACTGTCGGGGAAACAAAGGCCGGCAGTGTGGGTCCAAGTCGGATACCCTTTACGCCCAGATGAAGCAGAGCCAGAAGAACGATGACGGCCTTTTGTTCATACCATCCAATATCAAAGGAAATCGGCAGGTCATTAATATGATCAAGACCAAACGCTTCCTGGAGTTTAAGGGCAATGACGACAAGTGAATAGCAATCATTGCACTGTCCGGCATCAAGCACCCTTGGGATTCCGCCGATATCGCCCAGATCCAGTTTATTGTACCTGTATTTTGCACATCCGGCGGTCAGGATTACGGTATCTTTTGGCAATTTTTCAGCTACTTCGGTAAAATAATTTCTTTCTTTTTGACGGCCGTCACAGCCTGCCATGACAATAAATCGCTTGATTGCACCTGATTTTACGGCATCAACCACCTTGTCTGCAAGCGCCAGCACCTGGTTATGGGCAAATCCACCGATAATTTTACCGGTTTCAATTTCTTCCGGTGCACTGCAGGTCTTGGCAAGTTCAATAATTTTAGAAAAATCCTTAGCGCCGCCATTCACCCTGTCGGCAATATGTTTCACACCTGGGTAACCGACCACACCAGTGGTAAAGACTTTGTCCTTGTAAGTGTTTTTCTTTTTCATGGAAATAATGCAGTTAGTAGTCATGAGAACAGGACCGTTAAAGGATTCAAAATCCTCATTCTGGTGCCACCATGAACCGCCGTAGTTGCCTTTAAGATGAGCAAACTTTTTGAAAGCAGGATAAGAATTAGCCGGAAGCATTTCGCCATGGGTATATACATCCACGCCGCTTCCATCGATCTGTTTTAAAAGTTCTTCCATATCTTTAAGATCATGTCCGGAGATCAGTATTCCAGGATTAGACCCAACACCGAGATTCACTTCGGTTATTTCCGGATGACCATAGGCGGTTGTGTTGGCTTCATCCAAAGCGGCCATGGTAGTGACACCCACCTCACCAGCTTTGAGTACCAGTCCCACCATTTCATCTACAGAAAGGTCCTGGGTGATGGATGCAAGGGCTTCAAACAAGAAATCAAAAATTTCATCTTTTTCAACGCCCAGAACTGATGCATGATCTGCATAAGCGGCAATCCCCTTTAGCCCGATGATAAGAAGTTCACGAAGAGATCTGACATCCTCATTTTCCGTGGCAAGGACGCCCACTGTTTCAGCTTTGGCACCGAAGGAATCTACATCATCGGAATACCAGGTGGCACTTTCATGAAGATCCGACCCCACTTTATCCTTTACACTCTCATAAAGCTCTTTCTTTACTTTTTGGGCCTGCTGAACCCACTCAACCAGCTTTTCTTCATCAAAATTTGCATTTGTGATAGTGGTAAATAAAGCCTGGGAAACAAATAAAGCCGCATCTTTGGGGGTTGCTGCACCCTTTGCCTTGGCCGCATTTGCAATAACACCGATTCCTTTCAGGTTATAAATCAACAGATCCTGAAGGTTAGATGTATCATTCTCTTTTCCACAAACACCCTTAATGGTACATCCTTGATTCTTTGCTGTTTCCTGACATTGAAAACAAAACATAATAATTTCTCCTTATTTATAGGTTGATGAACGATTAAGCTTTACATCCTGGTTTGAACTTATTATAAAAAAGGATGTAAAGCCTTGACCTGGATCAAGAATTCTCACTTTTTTTAATTTTTTTTTAAGAGTTTGAAAATTTTTAATTATTTTTGAACATTAACTGGAGAATTATATAGTATTAAAAACTTAAAAACAATCCCTCTTTTTTCAGGTCTTTCAGATGTTCATCTGGAAAAATTATCAGCCATTGCCTCAATTCTCAAATTTGACAGGGGAGAGATCATCTTCCATGAAGGAGATAAGGGAAACGGGTTATATATGGTTGAAAAAGGAAAGATTAAAGTTTTCAAACTTTCCTTTGAAGGCAAAGAACAGATCCTTCATATTTACGGTCCCGGCCATACCTTTGGAGAGGTCCCAGTTTTTGAAGGAAAAAATTTCCCCGCCTCCTCCATGGCGCTTGAAAAATCTGTCATTATTTTCCTTCCTAGAACCAAATTTGTAAACTTGATTACTGCAACACCGGAACTTGGGATGATCCTGCTGGCAGATCTGTCCAAGCGGCTTCGAGAATTTACCATGCAGATTGAAAATTTGAGTTTAAAAGAAGTTCCTGCGCGGCTTGCCGCCTATATTCTCACGCTTTCCAAAGAACAGAAAAATGAAAAACAGGTGATCCTTCCCATATCAAAGGCACAATTATCCAACCTGATCGGCACTACTCCTGAAACCGTTTCCAGAATATTTAAAAAAATGATGTCATCTTCTTATATTAAGGTACAAGCTAAAACCATTTTAATTAAAGACCTTGAAGGGTTGGTTGATCTGTCAGATTCAGGAAACCTTTCTGAAGTTAAAAAAAGTACCGAACGTATGACAAAAAAAACAAAGTATACCATTTTTGGAAAAAACCTTGATCCTGCTGCCGTGTCGCAGATGGAAGATGCGATAAGCCTTCCTGTTTCCGTCAAGGGTGCATTAATGCCGGATGCTCATTTGGGATACGGGCTTCCCATCGGCGGTGTGCTGGCGGTTAAAGATGCTGTCATCCCGTATGCCGTCGGGGTTGACATTGCCTGCCGGATGAAAATATCTGTTCTTCCTCTACCTTTTACAGAGTATGAGACCCATAAACAGATCTTCAGACAGGCCCTTGAAACCCAGACAAAGTTCGGCGTGGGAGAAGGCTTCAAACATCCCAGACAGCACAGCGTTATGGATGAAGACTGGTCATTTTGCCCTGTTGTCAAATCCTTAAAAGACAAGGCCCATAAACAATTGGGAACCAGTGGGTCTGGAAACCATTTTGCAGAATTCGGCAAACTTTGCCTGACCCGGGATGATATCGGTTTAAAAGCAGGAGAATATATTGCTTTCCTGACCCACTCCGGCAGCAGAGGGGCGGGCGCCAGGATCGCAGACCATTACTCAAATCTTGCAAAAAGACTACACCCTGAGATTGGCAGGCCGTTAAACAATCTTGCCTGGCTGGACATGAAAAGAGGAGAAGGCATTGAATATTTTTTGGCCATGGAACTGATGGGAAGATATGCATCGGCCAACCATGAAATTATCCATGCTGCAGTTTTGGGCTTTATGGGAGAAAAATTCATTGCAACCATAGAAAATCACCATAATTTTGCCTGGAAGGAGAAAATCGGGTTACGCTCTGTGATTGTTCATCGCAAAGGTGCAACACCAGCGGATATTGGGGTTTTGGGTATCATCCCCGGATCCATGGCAGACCCGGGATTCATTGTCAGGGGACTGGGAAATGACGATTCCTTAAGATCCGCAGCCCATGGGGCCGGACGCCGAATGAGCCGGACGGCTGCCATGAAGCAATTCAATTTTAAAAATTTACAGGATATTTTACAAAAAAAAGAGATAACGTTAATTTCTGCTGGATTTGATGAAATACCCATGGCATATAAAAATATTGAAG
>JAGLFI010000179.1 GCA_023144585.1 Desulfobacula sp.
AAACCAAGGCCTTAAGACATGAAGTGATGTATTGTCCCTCACCTGATGAATATGATTATCTCAATGATGGGTATCACATGTCTGATGGTGATATTGGATGTTATGTCCGTCCGGAAGTAGGTAATACATTTCTCATCGGCAGCGAAGATCCTGACTGTGATCCCCAGGAATGGGTTGATCCGGATGAATTTTATGCCGGTAAGGGCGGACATGGCAGGGATAATGTCCTGAGCGAAGAACAGTGGAAAGCTCAGTGCTATAGGCTTGGCAAACGGATTCCAACTCTTCAGGTGCCCAATCAGCCCAAAGGGGTGGTTGACCTTTATGACTGTTCTGATGACTGGATTCCTGTTTATGACAAGTCTGATTTGCCAGGGTATTATATGGCGATTGGATCAAGCGGTAACCAGTACAAGAATGCACCGGTTGTCGGCCGCATGATGGCTGAGTTGATTGATGCCTGTGAAAAGGGACTGGATCATGATAAAGAGCCATTCCAATACAAGTTCAAATATACTGACAGATCAACAGACGTGGGGTTTTTCTCAAGAAAACGAGAAATAAATTATAATAGTTCTTTTTCTGTAAACGGATAGAGAAGGTTTTTAAAAAAAAGAAAGGTTAATTTTTAATGGTGAAAACATATGCAAATTTATGTCTGTGTTAAACATGTTCCCGATTCTGTAGCTCATATTACCATTGTTGATAAAAACCATATTGATGAAAATCTAACCTTTCTTTTAAATCCCTATGATGAACATGCGGTTACCGAAGCTGTCAGGATTAAAGATAATCTGCCGGGTACTGAGATTATTGCAGTCTGCCTTGGAAAGGATGATGCAGAAAAGACCCTTCGGTCTGCCTTGGCCATGGGGGCTGACAGGGCGATTCTGATTGTAAGTGATGGGAATCACGACAGCATTGAAACTGCAAAAGCCCTGAAGGCTGGCATTGAACAGGATGGAAAACCGGGACTGATTTTTACGGGCAAAGAATCCATTGATGCCGAAGGCATGCAGATCATGTTCCGTATCGGTGCCTTATGGGATTTCCCCGTTGCCACAAATGTGGTCAAGCTGGATATTGAGACGGGCAGGGCAGTTGTTGACTGTGAATTATCCGGCGGTACTGCCAATATCTATGAATTGTCGTTGCCCTGTGTGATCGGTGCTGGAAGGGGATTGAATACCCCCAGATATCCGACCTTTCCCGATATAGTTAAATCCAAGAAAAAGCTGGTCAAAAAAATTGCTTTTATAGATTTGAATATTAAAATCTCGACAGCCAGTATGAGCATTGTTGAGCTTGAACCCCTGGGACAAACCCGGAAGCCAAAAGAGATAACCGGGGATGCCGGTGAGGTTGCAAAAAAAATTGTAAAAATTCTTAAAGATGAAGCAAAGGTCATATGATGAAGAATATTGGCATCATCATAGAAACAGATAACGGGAAAATCAAAGAGACCAATTTTGGTATGATCACCCTGGCAGGGGCCAATAAACCGCAACTTTTCGCCTTTGTCATGGATGCAGATGCAAGAGCCCTGAAAGAGGACCTGGAATCCTTTGGCATAACAAAAATTGTTGATATTTCACTTCCGCCTGACCAGCAGAACAACCCGATGGTCAGGGCGCAAGCCATCATAAATGCCATTAAAGAGTTTAATATCTGTGCAGTTTTTGGCCTTTCAACTGCAATGGGCAAAGATCTTTTGCCGCGGATTGCAGCCCTGATTGAAGCGCCTTTGATCATGGACTGTTTTCATGTTGACCTTGAACAAAATCTTGTCAAGACATCCCAGTATTCAGGCAAAACCATTGCCACGATAAAACTTACTGGGGACGTTCTGATTTTGGGTGTAAGACCCAATGCAATTGAACCGATAAAGGCTCCAGAGTCGGCTCAAATATTGGAATTGAAACAGGATGGAATCCATCTTGTTTCCAAAGGGTTCAGGGTTATTAGAACCGGCGGAGCTGACAAGAGCAAACCCATCGACCTTGTCGAGGTGGATGTGATTATTGCTGGAGGGCGGGGGATGAAGAATGGCGAAAATTTTACCCTCCTCTCAGAGTGTGCAGAAAAACTTAAAGCTGCTGTGGGGGCCTCAAGGGTGGCAGTGGATTCAGGCTGGGCGCCCTATTCCATGCAGGTGGGGCAGACCGGTGAGAAGGTAAGTCCCAGGGTATATATCGCCTGCGGCTTATCCGGATCCATTCAGCATTTTGCCGGCATGAAAACTGCAAGAATGGTAATTGCCATCAATACGGATGAAAATGCCGCCATCATGTCTAATTGTGATTATTATGTTAAGGCAGATGCATTGGAAATCATACCAAAGCTGACTAAATTATTATAAACTAAAATTAATAAAAATGGCTGATTCAAAAAAAAATAATCCGGGAAGGTTTTTGCAGAAATTGAATAATACAGATTATTTATCCATTTTTGATGATTTCAGTGATGGTGTGATTGTTACAAATGCCAAAGGTGTGATCGTATATTACAATCGTGCTATATCGTGCATTGACGAACTGAATCATGATGATGTTATCTCACGTAAAGTTACAGATGTCTATGATCTTGATCACTCAACCAGTATTATTATGCAGTGCCTGACAAAACAAAAGTCCATTATTGATGAACCCATTTATTACCGCACAAGAATGGGAAAATTTGCAAACACCATCCACAATGTAATGCCCATTTTTAATAAAAACAAATTGGTCGGAGCCATCTGTTTTGTCAGGGATTATCATGCCCTGGCCGATACCATCGCATCCATGCCGCTGCCAGGTAAAGATCAGCAGTTTGGCAGTGCATCCATTACATTTGAAAGGATCATTGGGGAAGATCCAATTTTTGTTGACGCCATTAACTCTGCAAAAATGGCAGCAAGCACACCCTCGCCCGTGATGCTTTTCGGTGAAACCGGAACCGGAAAAGAATTGTTTGCAAGGGCTATCCACAATCACAGTTCACGAAGTGCAAAAAAATACACGCCTGTAAACTGTGCCGCCATTCCTGAAAATCTTTTGGAAGGGATCTTGTTTGGTACATCCAAAGGCGCTTTTACCGGCGCGGTGAACAAGGCGGGGTTATTTGAAAGAACCAGCAAAGGCACTATTTTCCTTGATGAAATCAATTCCATGCCAATGGGGCTGCAGAGCAAGATTCTGCGAAGTATCCAGGAAAGCAAGATCAGAAGGGTCGGCGCCCTGAAAGAGATTGAAACAGATTTAAAAATTATCAGTTCAGTTAACAAGGATCCCCATATCGCCATTGCAGATCAGACGTTGAGATCTGATCTTTTTTACCGCCTGGGTGTGGTATTTATCCATATTGTGCCTTTGCGGGAACGGATGGAAGACCTTGGATTGCTGGTGAATCATTTTATTGAAAAACATAATGTCATGCTGCGTAAGAATGTGAAAAGAATTTCTAAAGAAGTAATGGAACTTTTTAAAATTTATAAGTGGCTGGGAAATGTCAGGGAACTCGACAGGCTGTTACCGAATCAAATAGTCCAAAATTTCCCCCATGGTCTAAATATATAAAACTTCAGGAACCTCCCCCATCATTCCTCCTCAGCGGCACTGAAAATGTTATTAACGCTGAAAATTAGATATGGCAACTGATTTGCTTACTGA
>JAGLFI010000018.1 GCA_023144585.1 Desulfobacula sp.
TGATCAGGTTTATCTGGTCCATGGCGCCGGTGCAGGCGGTATCGGCATTGCGGAACAGATCGAGACAGAACTTGTTGAACAGGGCCTGGATAGAAAAAATGCTGAAGCCAGAATATTTACCCTTGATTCAAAAGGGATTGTCACCTCTGACAGAGAACTTGAGCCTTATAAAACAAAACTTGCAAAAGATCCCAAAACGCTTTCCTGGCTGAAATCCCCGAAAGACAATACCCTTTTGAATGTGATTAAAAAGGAAAAAATGACCGTATTGATCGGCACCTCAGGGCAACCCGGATGTTTTACAAAAGAAATTGTTGAGGCAGTGGCCCAAAATACACAAAGACCTGTTATTCTGCCATTGAGCAACCCCACTGCAAAAGCAGAAGCCCTGCCAAAGGATATTTATTAATGAACCGACGGCAAAGCCCTTGTGGCGACAGGTTCTCCTTTTGATCCCGTCAATCATAACGGCAAAGATTATAGAATCGGTCAGATGAATAATTCCTTTGTCTTCCCGGGTGTCGGCCTTGGTGTTGTGGCATCCGGCGCCAGTGAAGTCCTGCCAACCTTCTTTTCTGCGACAGCCCATGCAATTGCCGAATTTGTCAAAGAAAAAGAGCTGAACGATGGAATTTTATTTCCCCCTCTGGATCAACTGAGAGAGGTCTCCCTGGAAGTTGCCAAAAAAGTTGGTGCCGAAGCCATTAAGGCGGGTGTTACTCAAAAGGATTGTGCTTTCTCAAAATTTAAACACAATAATGACCCTGAGAGGCTGGATACTCTTGTAGATAAAATACGCTGGAGCCCCAGATACCTGGAGCAGATTTAATTTATATTAAATATCCGCAGCCAATTGCTCATGCCCCCACAAGATACTCTACAAAGGGCATCGACCGGGACAATTGGCTGGGGAACCTCAAAAAACCATACGGTTAAATTTTATATTCCGATCTGGGAAAATAAATGGAGAAACAACTACCTTTATCTATTTCACTTTCCACTTCAATGGTTCCATGATGTGCATCAACAATGCTTTTCACAATGGAAAGGCCTAGACCTGTTCCGTTAATATATCTTGTTGTTTCATTCTTCACACGAAAAAATCTATCAAAAATATGTTCCAACTCTTTTTGCCCAATTCCAAAGCCGGTATCTGAAACTACAATTTTTGCACAATCACTCTTCTCATCTGCCCATACGGTTATCTGTCCACCACTTGGGCTATATCGGATTGCATTGGATATCAAATTTGACATCACTTCTTCTATATTTATCCGATTTCCCAACATATAAATTTCTTTTTTGGTCTTTTTTACCGTCAAAAGAATGGATTTGGCGTCTGCCTTATCCCGATAAAACTCAACCTGACCTTTTATCAATTCAATCAGATCCAATTGTTCTCTTTCCTGGTTAATCAGCCCTGATTCAATTTTGGAAAGGTCCAGAAGCTCGCCTGAAAGTATTGTCAAAGACTTAATTCTTTCAGAAGTTCTCTGCAGGATATCTTTTTGTTTTTTTGTTAAATCACCTGCCAGCCCATCCAAAACAACATTTAACTGCATCAGGATAGAATTCAATGGACTTTTGATTTCATGGGCAACCATGGAAACAAAATCCGATTTCAGTTGATCAATCTTTTTTAAGGCCGTGATATCGTTAAAAACAGTAATAGATCCTAAATTTCTGTTAAGGCGGTCCCGAAACGGAATACACCTGACGCCAATAATCATATCCTGATCTTCTTTTGAAAAAGGCATAGCTATCTCATCGGTAATTTCTGCAAATGTATTCGCTGGCTGCTGAATGGCCTGATCTATCATATCCAGCAACCGGGTATCCTTTATAAATTCAAATACCTTATGCCCGATAACCGATGTCTTTCTACAGCCGATCATCTTTAAGAATGCCGGATTTGCCAAGGCAATTCGTTGCTGGTTATCGGTTGTTAAAACGCCATTGCTCAAGGTATTGATCATCACCCTCATTCGGGATTTTTCCGTTGCAATATCCTGAAGTGTCCGTATAGATTCAATGGCTTTGGCGATAACAAGTCTTAATTCCGTTGGAGAAAACGGTTTTGATAAAAAATCAAAGGCCCCTTTTTTCATTGTTTCAATAGAATGCTCAAGGGTTGCATACCCGGTAATAATGATCACCACCGTATCAGGATGGCGGGATTTGACATCAGTAAGAACATCCAGACCGGACATTCCCGGCATCATTAAATCCAGCAAAATAATATCAAAATGTTTTTCATCAATCATCTTCAATCCTTTGATACCGTCTTGAGCTACCTCAACATCACATCCTTCTTCAGTTAATAATCTCTGGCAGGCCTTTTGAATCCGTACTTCATCATCCACGACCAGAACCCGAGGTTGAAAAAAAACATCTTTTACGCTGTCTTTGATGGAATTTTTACTGCTATTATCTGTTGCCATGCTATTTCACTTCTTAAATTATATTAGCGTTTACAAATTATGGTTTACACAAAGACGGCTCTTCTTCCAAGGCAAAATACATGGGAAACTCAAGGATAAAGGTTGTCCCTTTTGAACCTGTTTTTTTAACAGAAATTTGTGCCCCGTGTTCTTCAATAATACCGTAAACAATGCTTAAACCCAACCCTGTACTTTTCCCCACTTCCTTGGTTGTAAAAAAAGGATCAAAAATTTTAGATAAATCTTTATGGGGTATGCCTTTTCCAGTGTCCTTTACTTCCAGAAAAATTTTTTTTACCACCTTGTTCTTATATGACGTCAGAGTGATGGTACCGACTCCATTCATGGCATCCGCAGCATTGATCACAAGGTTGATAAAAACCTGATTGAGTTTACTGGTATCTGCATTAATGAGCATCATCTCATCTGACAGATCTTTTTTAATGGTTATATTTCTAAATTTTTTCTGGTCCCTGATCAGTGTCAAGCTCTGTTCGAGAATCTCATTAAATTGAACGATATTTTTATCAGATCCTGAACTGCGGCTGTATACCAGCAGGCTCTTGACAATTTCCTTGCACCGGTTGACATCTTCAAGGATATACTCAAGATCTTCCTGCATGCTCTGGTCAATATCATCCCGCTCCAAAAGAAGACTTGCATAAAACAAAATACCTGTCAACGGATTATTGATCTCATGTGCAACCCCTGCAGCCAGCTGGCCCAGAGATGCCATTTTCTCAGATTTTGCAAGCTGCTTCTGAATAAGTTTCAGCTCTTTTTCAACCTCGACTTTATCTTTTAAATCATTATAAATCGCCATTGTGGCAAATTCATTGCCTTTCTCATCATAAATGATAGCGGCTGACATCTCAACTTCACTTTCTTCACCCTGCGAATTGACAATGGTCGTACGTGGGATGATAAGTTTTCCCTTTCCCCCGATCTTTTCATCCCGAAGCATCCCCATTATTTCTTTGGCTTTGCCCGGTGGATACAATTGTTTAGTATGCTTGATTTTTCCTTCTCCACCGTTATAATCACCAAACAATTCTTTTGCCATTGAGTTCATTAAATTGATATTGCCCTGGCGGTCTGCGGCAACAATAGCACTTGCAGAAGAGTGAATAACCCTGCTGATAAATTCTTTCACACCATGCAGTTGGGTTTCTAGAGCTTTGGCCTGGGTAATATCCCGCATACTGCCAATCACATAAGCCACATCCCCGTTTTCATCAAGAATAGGGGAAAATACCCTCTCTTCCCAGCGGAAATGATGCCTTAATGTAAAACTATGATTTTTTTTGTCTTTGATGACTTTTGAAATAGTACACTGATCGGAATTGCAGGGTGTATCTTTATATAAAAACACATGAAAACACTTTTTCCCATAAATTTCTTTAAAAGAGAGATTAAAGGCTTCATAAAATTTCTTATTGGCACCCACCAAAGTTTTATCCGGAGAAATAATAACACTGGGATATGACAGGGAATCAAATATTTTCATCCGCCAATACATTTCATCTGCTGACATGTCCAAATCTTTATTCACGCTATTTTATCCTCTACCCATTTTCTGCTCTTGAATTTAATCACTTTTCTTTGACCACTATCCTTCAATGATATATTTATGGAATTTCAAAAACATCCTTTAACGCAGTTTTCGCTTCCTGCCCATAGCCTTCCGGCAGGACTATCGCAATACTGGCGCCTGTACAACCTGTCTGTAAAACAGGTATAAATTTTTGGGACAGACAATTCAATGCTCTGCTGATAATACTGTGCCTGTCGCCGAAATGAGGTCCATGGAAACTAAGCAGTTCCGCAGTACAGGTTTGACGGGCAGGGATACTTATCGATTTTCCTGTCAATAAGAACAGGTGTGTTTGCCCAAGCGTTGCCATATATGCAGATATATAAAAAAACTTATCTTCTTTATCCTGCATGGATTGGATCAAATGTCCGTATTCAGCCAGTTGATCAAAGGAAAACAAATAAGAGCAAAGATTCAAATCAGACACCAATGTAATCCCGTAGGTCTTTATTCTCTTTTCCATATATGTTGCACGGGTCTCAGGATACCTTCTTTTCAAAAATTTAGTCTGTTCAACATTTTCTTCCTGCTCAAAGGGGACATGGGATGGAGGCAGGTCAAAATTTTTAGAAAGAATATCAATCACAGTATCACAATCGGTTTGATCAACAACAAATGTCAGCATTGCATTTGAAAAAATTAGGTTTTGAAATGATATTTTCTGACTTCCCAGAAGATATAAAAAAAAACCCAATGGTTGCAACCTATAATGATGAGGATATATGGATATGGTACAAACATCCCTGTGATAATTCCATGATTCATCCGGAGATGACACCTGCTGGAAATGTTTTGAAGCAATCGTTCCTGAAACAAAAACTTTACTATTATCAATGGCACCCAGGGTCATGGACACCATGTTAATCTTATTGGATGCAAGAACCTGATAGAGCGGTACACAGGACTGATCCTGTCCGGCAATATATGCCTGGGTTACCTGAACATAATTTTTATTCAGGCGAATTCCATTAATTTTTATTGGGTCCATCATCCAAAAGCCTGACAATGCAGCCGCACTGCATATTCAAAACAGCGAGGAAGATAAAAAACTCTTCCCCGCCATATTATCTTTCCATAGTGCTATTGGCAATGGTCTTTGACAATTTCCATTAATTTATCAAGATCAATGGGTTTTGGAATATAATCGTCCGCCAAAGTTGTTTTACCGTCATGATGTGTATAGCTGGTTGTTTTTACCGAATCAGCCACAGCAGTTAAGAGTACAATAATAATACTTTTAAGATCATCATTATTTTTAATATCATCACATACTTCCCAGCCATTCTTCCTCGGCATCATTACATCAAGGATAACAAGGACGGGTTTCTCTTCTTTTATCTTTTCCATGGCTTCTTCGCCGTCATAAGCTGTAGCAACCCTATACTCCAGTGCTTCCAATTTCATGGAAACCGCTTCCACCAGATCGGGATCATCATCTACGACTAAAATAAGTTGTTTTTCACTCATTGTCATTACTCCTTTTTATTGTCCCTTTTTATAATTATCAGGATTCTTTTTATTCCTATAGCACAGGTCTGGGGAACAATCCCGCTTTTTCTACAATTTGGGGAACCTTTTCTTCCCATTCAATAGCCATTATATGAAACCCGTGTACCCCTTTTGCTTCTTTTAATCTTTGGATGGATTCTATGGCTATTTTTATACCCTCTTCAGGCTGCTCTTCTTTGGATACCCCTTCCATACGTTTGATAACCTCATCAGGCACATCCATACCCGGCACTTTGTTTTTCATATATCTTGCCATGCCGACTGATTTCATGGGAGTGATCCCTGCAAGGATATGCACCTGTTCATCAAGACCTCTGTCACAAACCATTTCCATATATTTTTCAAATTTATTCAAATTAAAAATGCACTGGGTCTGGATAAAATCCGCGCCTGCTTTTACTTTTTTGGCAAGACGCATGACCCTGAGCTCAAAAGGATCGGCAAACGGATTGGCTGCAGCACCGATAAACATTTTTGGCGGGGATTTAATATCTGCACCCCCCTGGAACTTGCCTTCATCCCTCATTTTTCTCACCATTTGAACCAGTTGAATGGAATCCAGATCAAAGACTCCGTTAGCCATGGGATGATCACCGAATTTAACATGATCTCCCGACAGACACATCATGGTGTTAATACCCATGGAATAGGCACCAATAATATCGCTCTGCATGGCCAGACGGTTTCTGTCCCTTGTTACCATCTGCAAAATAGGATCAAGCCCCATCAGTTTGATAATCACACCACCTGCCCAGCTAGACATTCTCACCATGGCAGTCTGATTGTCTGTTATATTGATAGCATCAACATGATCTTTTATAAGACTGGCCTTTTCTCTCATCTTTTCAGGAATTGCACCCCGGGGAGGACCGACTTCAGAGGTCACCGCAAGGGCTCCTGATGCCAATACTTTTTCCAGTTTACTTTCAGTCTTCATAATGACAAATCCTCTCTGATTATTTTTCTGGGTCCACCACCGCCGGCTGGTCGCCAGTCTTTTGCTTCCATAATTTCCTCATACCGTTTTTCCATTTCAAGGGCCTTTAATCTTTCCCAGATCAAACACCATGCACATTCAACATCCGGAGCGATTTCACACATACCGTTGGAAGTTCCGCCGCAAGGACCGTTGAGCAGCTGCTTGGAACATCTTGCAACCGGACAGATACCCCCAGTAATACCCAGCAGGCAGTCCCCGCATCCCCGGCATCTTTCCGCCCAGATCCCCTGGGATTCCGATGCGCCCATAAATTTGGTATTTACGGCAGGAAACACCGGTTTTTCCTTATACCTTTCTACAATGGTCTGCACACCACATCCGCAGGCCATGGAAAGGATGGCATCCGCCCGGTCAATTTCAGATATGAGCTCTTCCACATATTCAGGGTCACATTGTCTTTCAAGAGTTATCTCTTTAATATCAATGGTACGACCCTGTTTTAAGAAATGAAGGTTCAGGGCCGAAGCCAAAAGCCCGACTTCTTTTCTTCCACCGGCTGCACATACAGTTACACACTCATTACAACCAACCAGAAGAATCCGGTCATAGGGGGATATATATTCTATGATTTCTTTTAAAGGTTTTTGCTCTGCTGTTATCATAATTCTTGTCTCCGAAGATTTAAATTTATCCGCTGACTGCCTTTTGATTCTTATCTATATTAATGCTTTTAATGGGACTGGGTCCCAGTTGTTTAATTTTCCGGGTGAATTCCAGGGCAGTACGGGCAAAAAATTCACCCATTCCAGCCGACATATTAATCATTGCCACCCGTTCGGTTTCCCATCCTAACTCTTCAAGGTATTTTTGTACATGCTCTACCCTGTATCTGGCCCGGATATTTCCATTTTTAAAATGGCAGTCCCCTTCAAGGCACCCGGCCACATAAACGCCATCCGCCCCTTTTTCCAGGGCTTTCATGATATGAATGGCATCTACTTTTCCCGTGCAGGGCACACGGATGATTTTTACATTTGGCGGATAGGATATCCTTTTGCTGCCCGCCATATCAGCAGCAGTATATGCGCAGTAATGACAACAAAATGCGACAATTTCCGGTTCAAATTTTTCCATTAGTTCAACCCTCCGAATAAACCGTCTAGTTTGGCCATAATCTGATCGTCTTCATAGACAAGCAATTGAATGGCCTTTGCCGGACAATCAGCAGCACAGATTCCGCATCCCTGGCATTTGGCCGGATCAATCTGCGAATACCCGTCCTCGTTAATAAATGGAATACTGAAAGGACAGGCACGAACACAGATCAGGCAGGCTGCACATTTGGAACCATCCACTTTGGCAACGGCAGCCCCCAGATTAATCTCTTTTTTGGCAAGCAGGGTTTGTGCCCGTCCTGCTGCTGCATAGGCCTGGGTAATGCTCTCCTGAATCGTTTTAGGAGAATGCGTTGTTCCAGCTATAAAAAATCCTCTGACAGACATATCAACGGGTCGAAGTTTTACATGATCTTCAAGAAAATAGTGGTCAGAAGTTCTAGGCAGATGAAACATCATGGACAAATCTTCCGTGGTTTCATCATCTGCAATCAACCCCGTACTCAAGACAAGACAATCCATTTCAATCTGAATCTTCCTGTCAAGAATAACATCATCCACAAAAACTGACACCCGGTCATTTTCAACCCATACCTCGGGTTTGTTGTCTAAAGAAAACCTGATAAATTTTACATCCAGGTCCCGGGCCTGTTTGTAATAATCTTCCTGGAAACCATAGGTACGAATATCTCTGTATAAAATAAAAATCTGTATGTCAGGATCAATGGCTTTAATACGCAGGGCATTCTTTATGGCCGCCTGGCAGCAGATCCTTGAACAATTGGGATTGTCAGGTTCTCTTGAGCCGACACACTGAATCATGACCACCTGATTCATGCCTTTTATCTTTTCAGGATTATCTTCAATCAATTCATCAAGTTCAAGCTGTGTTACAATATTGTCATGGGTTCCCAGACCATATGCATCAGGATGATTTGGCAAAGCCCCTGTGGCCAGAATGGTCACCCCGTGATCCAGCTGCATGTAGTTCATTCTTGGACCCGTCTGGATGCCGGTTTTAAACCGTCCCGGTATTCCGGAATGATCAACAATAATAGACCTTGTCAACACCTGAATGTTTTCATTGGCAGACACATCATCTATCAATTGATTCATGAACGGCCTCACATCATCGCCTTCTATCGTTTTTCGGATGGATTTTGCCAATCCACCAAGAGCCGGGGATCTTTCCACAAGGTAAACTTTAATGCCCTGGCCAGCCAGTTGAAGTGCAGTCGTCATTCCAGTGACACCGCCACCCACAACCAGTGCATTCTGATTCATGGGCAGAGTCTGATCCATCAATGGACGACTTTTGCAAACGCCACTGAAACCGATCCCAAGAAGTTTAAAGGCCTTATCCAATGCTTCTCTGGGCTGCCCCATATGAGCCCATGTGTTCTGATCCCTTAAGTTAACAATTTCCACAAGATATTTATTTAATCCTGCCCGGCGCAGCAGATCCTGAAACTTGGTTTCATGGATTCTGGGTGAACAACCGCCAATCACCACGCGGTTTAAATTGTTGGTTTTAATGGATGCTTCAATCATTGCCATGGAATCGCTGCTGCAGCCATATCCAACCGCCTGTGACACAATGACGCCGGAGCCAGCGCCGGCAAATGCCACCAGCTTGTCAACATCGACCACACCGCCGATCTCCAATCCGCAGTCACAGATATACACACCGATTCTGAGTTCTTCTCCTGAAACATCCCGTTCCGGCATAAAGATGTCTTCACCCTCCGGTACATCCATTATCACAGGAAGATTAGATGCGGCCATACTAGCCGCAGCACTTGCCTGAACCATTGTTTCAGGGATATCTTTTGGGCTTTCAATCACACCGCAGACATACACACCTGGTTTTGAGGTCTTCACCGGATTAAAATGATCTGTTTTTGCAAAATTATGGAGATTCAATTCAATACCCAGCCGATTGGCGAGATCAATAGTCGTTTCAGGAATCCTGAATCCGGTTGACAGCACAACCATATCAAATCTTTCGGTTTTGGTAAGGGCCTCTTCTTCCACGGCATAGGTAATGGAAATATCCTTGGTCTTATCGTCCTCAACAATGGAATGGGGACGACTGCGGATCATCTTGACCCCATAATCATTTTTCGCCCGGTTAAGGTATAGCTCATAATCCTTACCATAGGTTCGCATATCCATATAGAAGATCGTGGTTTCAATACTCTCAGCAAAGCGTTCTTTTGTAATAATCGCTTCTTTTAAAGCATACATACAACAAACCCCGGAGCAATATGGTACATCCGCCTTATTAATTCCCCTTGATCCGACACACTGAATCCATGCCACTTTTTTCGGACGTTTTCTATCCGACACCCTTACAAGATCACCCTGAAAAGGACCGGAGGCTGACATGATCCGTTCATATTCCAAACCCGTCACGACATTATCAAATTGTCCGCTGCCGAAATTGTCCAATACCGAAGGATCAAACAGTTCAGCACCAACGCTTAACACAATAGATGCCACTTCAATTATAATCTTCTTTTGCGTATCATCGGGTATAATCGCATCTGCCTTACAAATTTTTTGCAATGCGTCAATATCCTCCACTTTCTCCATATCAATAGAAAAAGTATAGGGTGTTGCCTGGGGATACCGCATGCAGGTCGGTGCCCGTGGATCCAATCCGGGAGTAAATTGCACCGCTTCAGGGAAATGTTTGTGGCATTCCCCACATGCCGTACATTTATCAATATCAATATACCGTGGCTCAGTAACAAGTGTGGCCTTAAAATTGCCTGCTTCACCGGTTAATTGCTCAAGTTGGGTCATGGGTTGTAAATCCA